>JAIRUO010000140.1 GCA_031254385.1 Treponema sp.
TCGGAGGCTGGAGACTGGGGACCGAGAGAGGTTTGCTCTTTTCCCTCTTTCCCTACTCCCTGCTCCCTACTCCCTACTCCCTTCTTCCTAAATCCAAATTTGTAGAATGTCGTATGGTACGGATCATAGTAGTCCCGTAATGCATCGCCCAGGAAATTGAAGGCTAGGGTAACAGCCAAGAGGAACCATACCGGCGAAAGCAGCCAAGGATAGGCTTGTAAATTCGAGACCGTAGAGATGTCCCTATTGATTAGAGAGCCCCAGCTTACCGCAGGATCAGTAATACCAAGCCCCAGGTAGGAGAGGACCGTCTCGGTCATGATAAAGCCGGGTATGGACAGGGCAATGCTGACAATCAAAAGGCTGGCAATTTGAGGGATTATATGGTTAAAGATGATAACCGGCGCTGGAATCATCTCCAGTTTAGAGTTCTGGATAAACTCCTCCCGCTTGATCGAGTGAACCATGCCACGTATGGTACGGGCCGAACCTGGCCAGCCTACAAACGCAAGGATAAGGGTTATCGTCATATAGGTCTGTCCTGGATCCATTTTTAGCGAGAGCAGTGAGCGTAAGAAAAGGATGAGGTAGAGACCGGGAATGAGCATGAGGAATTCTGCAAAGCGCATAATTAACCAGTCGGTCATACCGCCAAAAAAGCCGCTGACACCTCCAAAGAACATCTCCAGGAGCAGGGCAATAAAGGTTGCCACAAAACCTATGGTCAGGGATATTCGGCTTCCGTAAATGATCCGGGAAAAAAGATCGCGTCCCAGATTGTCCGCGCCCATGAGGAAGATGGGATACGAATTGTCGTTTTGAGCATCCATACTTTTAGGATTGTAGGACGTTCCAAAGAGATGGCGATCCATGGGGATTAAACCCCAGAGTTTGTACGGTTCGCCTTTTACAAAAAATTTAATGGAGTGATATTGATCCTTTATGCGCACATAACGCCAGCTTACAACATTTGTAGCCAGCCATTCCTGAGCCTGCGGTGCCCCCTTGCTAAAGCGAAGGTTGGGCGGATGGTAAGGAGTATCGGTTAAAGAAGTGCCAGACCCATAAGGCGCTATGAATTCGGCAAAGATCATAAAAAGGTAAAGGATAATAATAATAATAATGGATATCATGCCTAAAGGCCGATGACGAAGAAAAATGAGGAAGCGTCGCATTATGATCCTTCTTTCCCGTAGCGTATACGCGGGTCAACAAAAGCAAGGCAAATATCGGAGATGACCATGCCCAATAGAACAAGGAACGAAATGAACATGGTATTTGCCATCACCAGGTTTATGTCCTGCTGCCTTATCGCTTCGTACATAAGTCGGCCCACACCGGGATAGGCAAAAATTATTTCCAGTATAAGGGAGCCAGAAAAAATCCCTGCCAGCATATTGGCGCTCCCGGTGATAAAAGGGTTTAATGTATTCCTAAACGCATGGGCCAGGTAGACGCGCCACTCGGCTATGCCCCTTGAACGCAGGCTGGTAATGTAAGGCTGGCCAAGGTGATCCAGCATGATGGCCCGTACCATACGCAAGGTTCCGCCAAGGCCCCCAAGGAACGCAGCCAGCAGGGGAAGGAAGATATGGTGCATATAGGAAAAGACGAATCCGCCCGGATCTTCCCCATAAGGAAAGAACGGATAGGCTACTACCGGAAAGAGCTTGGTAATGTAAGCGAAAAGCTGGAACAGTATATACATCAGTATGCCCGGAAATGCGTGCAGGATAAGGGAAAAAACAGCAACAAAAGGATCAGCCATAGTTCCCGCTTTGCTGGAAAAGTAAACCCCGAGCAAGAACGAAAATACTGTTATTAGCACAAGCTCGATAAGGTTAAGGAGTATGGAATTCCACATCCGCGATATGAGCAAAAAAGTAACAGGCGCATGGGAAATTAAGGTTGTCCCCAGATCGCCATGGACAAACACCCTGTTAAGCCAGCGGAAATACTGCACATAAAAGGGCTGATCAAGGCCAAGGGAGGCCCGCCGGGCAGCAAGCTGCTCATCGGTCATGATATTATCCCTGCGACCAACCCGGCCCTGGGTTTCGCTAAACATCTGCTGGATCATGATCTGATCCACGATGTCCCCAGGCGCAAGCTCCATAAGGCCAAAAATCGCAAAGCCCAGGAGGAAGAGCAAAACCGCCATTGTTAGCAAACGGCTTGTTATATAAGCAGCAAGGGGAAAGCGTCTCTTAAAAAGATAAAAAGGAGCCAGAAGCGGCCTAAAAATCGCCAAGATCTTGGCAAAAAGGCCGCTTCTGATATCCTCAGACTCTACGGAATCACTCATCGCTGGAAGACGTGGGTTATTTCAAATCCGTTGAGGTTGTCATAATACACATTGGTCATATCCCAGCGGTTGTTAATGGCCTGGAAGCTGCGCCGCCTCATCAGATAGATAAGGGGGCATTGTTCCAGAAGTATCCGCTGAAACTCATCCCACAGGGGCTTTGCTTTAGCAAAATCAGGTGTGTAAACACCTTCGTTGTAAAGATAATCTATGCGCGCTTCCCAATCTGTGGCAGGCGTATCCTGGTAGGGATACCACAAGTGGAGGTTTGCTGCGGAAGGCCATACATTGGAACCCTGTACCGGCCAAATCTGGCTGCCGCTTAAACTTATAAAGAGCGAGGACCAGTCATAAGATCCGAGCAACATTCCGACCAGGCTCTGGAATTCCACAACCCGGACATTCATTTTGATCCCTACTTTTTCAAGTTCATCCCGAATGATTTCCGCCATGTCAGTGTAAATAGTCGAGTCGGTCTGAATGTAATGATCAAATTCGATTGCACGGCCCTTGCTGTCGCGCATTATACCCGAGCTGTCCTGCGTAATACCAATGGATCGCAGCAGGGAAACGGCCCGTGCCGGATCAAAACGGTAAGACAGGGTAATGCTGGGGTCATAGAAAGCATTTGGCTCAGGATAAATATTGTATTTAGGATCTGCCAATCCACGGTATACCTGGGCCGCGATTCGATCCCGGTTCAGCAGGCAGCTCATGGCCTGGCGGAATTCTTTCTGGATGAACCATTCGTACCAGGGTTCAGCCGAGTTAATCGGATTCTGGTTAAAACTCCAGAAAGGAGCAGTAAGGGTACCTTCGGCATTATAAACCGTATAATCAGTACCGTTTTTTTCATGATTGACGATCTCATCCAGATCCTCCGGCCTTAAGCCATAGGCTTCCAGTTCTCCATTTAGGAACAGCAATTTGCTGGTATTGGTGTCTGGTATAATCCTGACTACATATCTTTCATAGTAAGGGGTTGAAACGTTGTTTCTGTCTTTATTCCAGTAATCGGGGTTCCTTTCATAAACCAAGCGCTGGCCGGGCGTATATTCCACCAGGAAATACTCTCCCATCGAAGGAATAAGCCTTGGATCAGTGGTAATGTTAAAGAGATTCTCTACCGCTTCAACACCCCCTCTCCTCAGGGCTTCTTCGTAACCAAACCGGGGATAAATGCTGCTATTTATAGAGAGATAGGGTTCCGATGTAATACGGGGATAATGATAGACAAAAGTGCGGTCGTTTATCTTTTCGATATCTATATGCTCTTCGCTCCCATCTTCCATATCCACCCACTGGCTCCAATATTCGGACATCTCAAAATCTTCGTTTCCGTAAATTTCATCGTACCAGAAGATTACGTCATCGGTGGTTACCTTTTCTTTGCGGCTTGAACCGTAGAAGCTCCAGTACATGTCGTCTCGCAGCGTACAGATTATATCCATGGTTCCTGCGGCTTCATTGACCCTGAGCTCCACTGAAATGGCACGGGCCTCCCATGCCCGGGTCACTACGTTATAATCCAGAAAATAATCGCTCATCATGTCTAGCATGGTCGAAGAAGTATTATCGCCGTTTGCATGAATTAGATTGAAGGTTCTGGGTTCTTCAGACTCCCTGGCGTACCAGGTTCCGCCAAGCTTTCCGGGTGCAAAGTCCTGACCTTGCCAGGGTTTGGTTACGGTTCTTGCGAGTATTTCCGCAAGACCCTCGACTGTGTAGGTCTCCGCTTGGCTAGCGGAGATTTCGTCGGTTTTTGAACAGGATGCCAGCATGGGCAATACTGCCAGTAAAACCGCCAAAATGATAAAAATGGTTCCTTTAGTTTTCATAGTAATATAATTTTACTGGAAAATGAAAATTAATGCAATAATATAGGACATTTTTTTAAAAAAAATGTAACCTTTTCAGATTCATTTCTTGTACTTTTCGTAACACTCAATCATGGCATCCACAAAACGCTCCACCGAATAATTGCGGGAAATCTCTTCCGATTTTCTGCCCATGCGTTCACTGGCGGCCCTATCTTCCAGAAGGGCTACGGCCTTTTCCCAGAGCCGGGAATCGTCTTCTACTGCCCAGCCGTTTTCGTCATTTATGACCATGCCGGCTATGCTGGAATCTGCGGCAGCCACTATGGGCAGCCCGGAGGCCATAGCTTCTATAAAGGTGATGGGGTGGACCTCGCTGTGGGAGGCGCTCATAAATAGGTCTGCCGCCGCATAGATTTGGGCGATTTCATCAGGCCATTGGAGATAGCCGGTAAAGACCACCGAATCGCTTATTCCCAGTTCCAGGCTGTGGGCTTCGAGGGCCCGGTGATCGGGGCCGTCCCCTACCAGGAACAGTTTTGCATGAGGCCGGAGGCGCAGAATTTCCTTAAAGTTATTCAGCAGGGTATAGACATTCTTTTCTGTCCCAAGCCTGCCCACAAAGACTATTACCTCATCATCTTTGGATACCTTAAACCTTTCCCTTAAGGCAGCCCCCCCGTGGCTCACCTTTTCCGAACGTTCGTAAAAATGCGTTAGATCAATGCCATTCGGGATTATTATTACAGGTTTTGAGTAATTTATGCTTACAAGATAATCGGCATTTTTTTTGGAAGGAACAATGACGCATTGCGGATTCCTGAGTATGAACCGGATAAAGGCGGGAAGGTTTTTATTTAGCAAAAATTTGATGGGGAGAGCATAATCAAGGTAGTCAAGATAGTAGGTATGCAGTGTATGAATGGCCGGAATATGGAGCTTCTTGCTCACTTTCTCGGAAGCAATAAAAAGGCTGAATTCCGTATGGGTATGTATCAAATCCAGATTTAGAGGTCTGGCCATATCATAGATCATTTTATCAACAAAAATTCCGACCCTGTGCTGAGGTTCCGCGGGAAACTGAAAAGAGGGTATCCTGAACACCCCTTCTTCTTCCGTGGCGTTGGGATGCTGTACCGTAAATATGTATGCCTTGTGCCCGCGCCGTTCCAATTCGGTCTTTAAGGTGCGTACAACAGTAACTACCCCGTTGACCTGAGGGGTATAGCAATCGCTAAAAATGCCAATATTCATTCGTAAACCAATTGTATCTCTTTTTTTGGCAAAAAGCTATATTAATCATCGTGCGATGAAGATATGGCTATAATCAAATCCGTTGCGGTTGTCAAAATACACATTGGTCATATCCCAACGGTTGCTCAAGGCTGTAAAGCTGTGCCGCCTCATTAGATAGATGAGGGGGCATTGTTCCAGAAGAATCTGCTGAAACTCGTTCCAGAGGGGTTTTGCCTTAACCGGATCAACCGTGCAAGTTCCTTCGTTATAAAGGTAATCTAAACGCGCTTCCCAATCTGTGGCAGGTCTTGTTTGCCGAGGATTCCAAAAGTGGAGGCTCCCCTCAGAAGGCCAGACATTGGAACCAAGGGACGGAAAGATCTGGCTGCCGCTTAAAGCAATAAAGAGGGAAGGCCAGTTGTATGATCCGAGCAGCATCCCTACCAGACTCTGGAATTCCACAACCCGGATATTCATTTTGATCCCTATTTTGGCTAGTTCATCCTTAATGATATTTGCCATGTCAGTGTAAGGAGTATTGGCGGTTTGAATGATTAGATCAAATTCGATAGCGCGGCCCCTGCTGTCCCGCATTACCCCCGCTCTATCCTGCCTTATGCCAATAGATGCAAGGAGGGAAACGGCTCGCGTCGGATCATAACGGTAATCTAGGGTAAGATTTGCATTATAGAAAGGATTTGGTTCGGGAAATATATAGTACATTGGCTCGGCCAATCCCCGGTAAACCTGGGCAGCGATACGATCCCGATTCAGCATACAGCTCATGGCCTGGCGGAATTCCTTTTGAATGAACCATTCGTACCAGGGCTCATTTCTGTTTATGGGGTTCTGGTTAAAAGACCAGAAAGGAGCTGTAAGGTTTCCTTCGGCATGATAAACCGTATAGTCACGGCCGGATCTACTGATGATCTCGTCCAAATCCTCCGGCCTTACGCTATAGGAATCCAGTTCCCCATTGAGGAACAGCAGTTTGGCGGCATTGGTGTCAGGAATGATCCGGACTATTTTTCTTTCATAATAAGGAATTGAAAGGCCGTTGCTGTCTTTCATCCAATAATTGGGGTTCCTTTCATAAACCAGGCGCTGGCCAGGCGTGTACTCAACCAGAAACCATTCTCCCATGGACGGAATATTTCTTGGATCAGTGGTTATGTTAAGAATATACTGTACTGCTCGAGAGCCTCCGCGCCTGTAGGCTTCCTCATAATCAATGCGGGGATAAATGTTGGCATTAATAATGAGGAAGGGTTCCGACACTATGCGGGGAAAATGAAAGACAAAGCTGCGCTCGTCTATTTTTTCTATATCAATATGCCTTTCGCTCCAGTCTGGCATTTCTATCCACTGGCCCCAATAGTCGGACATATCCAAATCTTCGTTTCCGTAAATCTCGTTATACCAAAAGATAAAGTCGTCGCTGGTTACTTTTACCCTGCGGCTTGAATTGTAATAGGTCCAGTAGAGGTCGTCCCGGAGCGTACAAATTACATCCATGGTTCCTGCGGATTCATTTACCCTGATTTCCGCTGAAGCGGCACGGGGCTTCCATTCTCGGGCAACTGCGTCATAATCCAGCAGATAGTCACTCATAGCATTTAAAATAGTAAGGGAAGTTTGATCGCTATCGGCTATTACTATATTGAAGGTTTTAGGCTCATCACTGATCCTGTCGTTCCAGACACCGCCAAGCCTTCCGGGGACAAAGTCCTGGCCTTGCCAAGGTTTGGTAACGGTTTTTGCGAGTATTTCCGCAAGTCCTTCGACCGTGTAAGTTACAGCTTCGCTTAGAGAAACTTCCTCGCCTTGGCTGTCATTCCTAAGAATGGAACATGCAGTCAGTAAAACCGCAAGCACTATAAAAATAGCTATTGTCTTTTTCATGGTATTATTTTAAGGCAAAATGAATATTAATGCCATTATTAATTATATCCCTTTTTTTGCCAAAAAGCTATATTGAAAATGAGGTTCTTGATGAAAGAAAACAACCCTCTAGCCCGCTTGGAAGAAGTAATCCATGACTTTGCGATTCACGGCTGCCTGGAAGAGATACTTCCCCTGGGTAAGGGACATATTAACGATACCTTTATTTCCGCCTGGAACCAGAGCGGAACTGTCGTACGTTATACCCACCAGCGCATTAACGATAAGGTCTTTCTTCATCCTGATGAAGTGATGGACAATATCAGCCGCATAACCCTTCACATTGCCGCCAAGCTTTCCAGCCAAGGCGTTGAGGACAGGAGCCGTGTATTGACGCTTATTCCAGGTCGCAGCGGCAAGCCCTGGGTAAGGGATAGAGAAGGAGGCTGGTGGCGTACTTATTATTATATAGAAGGAACCCACACCGGGGATACCTCTTCTTCTCCTATTGAGGCCGAACTATTGGGCAGAAGCATTGGCCAATTCCAGAAGCAGTTGGCGGATATTGCAGGGCCGCGGCTTTACGAGGCCATTCCTGATTTTCACAATATGGAAACCCGTTATCTACGCTTCCACAAGGCCCTTGAAAAAGATGAGTTTGACAGGGCTAAAGATGCCAAGCCTGAAATTGCCTTTCTGCTTGAGAATGAGGATCGGGGCGGCATACTCATACGTTCCCTCCGCTCCGGCCAAATACCTGAGCGTATCTGCCATAATGATGCCAAGCTGAGCAACATACTCCTTGACGACAAAAGCGGCGAAGCAATATGCGTCATTGACCTTGACACCGTAATGCCCGGTTCCAGCCTCTTCGATTTGGGCGACTTAATCCGCACCGTTACCATTACTGCCGCAGAGGACGAGCAGGATCTTACCAAAGTCCGCTTTGACCCGGTATTTTTTAGGGCCCTTTTGAAAGGCTATTTATCAGAAGCGATGGACTTTCTGATTCCCGAAGAACATAAACTCCTCTGCGAATCGGGACGCAACCTGGCTCAGATAATGTGCCTCCGCTTTTGCACGGACTTCCTTGAAGGCGATCATTACTACCATTGTTCCAGGCCCGGCCATAACCTGGATCGCTGCCGTACCCAGATTGCCCTTATCCGCTCAATGGACGAACAGTGGCAGGAAGCTGAGAGGATTGCCGGTGAGCCCTAATATTTAAAGGACACGCCAACTCCGACGGCAAAAACTATCCCACCACCAGAGCCAGTTATTTTATAGAAATTAATCAGCCCGCTAACTCCCAATCTTTCTAACACCCAGTAGGTTCCAATTATATCGAGTCCAATTGCCGCTTCTATAATAAATGGGTATATCATAAATTTTCCCCCTATACCCCACTTCCCATTGTCATAAGTATACCCTATTCCGCCTCCGGCTCCGCTGATGACCCCACCACTATTTGGGGCAATGGTCAAAGCATTTAGCCCGATTGTAAAGCCGCTTGAATGTACAAAATCAAGGCCAGTGTTCATAATTATACCCGTTTCACTTCCACCATTAGATGACATTGAACCGAATTGCAAACCAAAAGTAGGTTTAATAAACCCTTGGCCTTGCTGTGCAAAAGCCGCCCCTGCTATGCCAAAGGTCAGTAAACAAACTAACAACCCTGAGAAAAAATGTTTCTTGTTCATAAAAACTCCCTTGCAGATTTTTTGTCCCCGCAGACATAACTAAAACTCTCATACGAGAATTTTTTGAAACGGTTTTACAGCGGTAACAGATACCGTTGCGCTGTGTTAGTCCATCGCCACAATCCTAGTCGCATACGTACTCCAGTTCGCAGCTGCCTTGTAATCGTCAACACTACTCGCCGGAACCTTGATTTGCAGGCTGGCATGGGTTAAACCAAACACGCTTGTCCCCAGCGTGGGCGGCGTTTCCGCAAGGCAGGTTACGAGGGCAAGATTCGAGCAGTTGCGGAAGACTTCGTTGCCGATGGAAGTAAACCCAGCAGACAGGGAAATTTGGGTAAGATTCGTGCAGCCATTGAAGGCATAGCCAACGATGGAAGTAAGACTTTCAGGCAGGGAAGTCAGGGCAAGGCTCGTACAGTTATAAAAAGCGGAGTCGTCGATGAGAGTAATCCCCTCAGGCAGTGAAGTCAAGGCAAGGTTCGTACAGCCAAAGAAGGCATAGCCACTGATGGAAGTAATCCCTTCAGGCAATGAAGTCATGGCAAGGTTTTTGCAGCTCTGGAATGCGTAATAACCGATGGAAGTAAGCCCATCCCCACTAAAGGATTTAAGGTTGGTGAAGTGATTAAAGGTTGGATTAGAAGAGGAATTTCCGTCTGCTATCTTTATTGCCGTATCTGGCAGGGCAATTGATACGATCATAGCTTTGCCCGTGACAATACTGCTTTGAGGGTTGAATGCAGTTCCGCTCATCGTGCAGGAGGAAAGGTCAAGGTCTACATACTTCCCTGCAGTTTCGAGAGCATCCAGTATTTGCTGCCAGCCGCTGTTCATGGTCCCAAGGTCTAAAGCAAGCCGCAGGGGGGCCGGATTAATAATGGTTCCAGCCTGTAACTCAAGGTAGGGTAGGATCTCGTCTATAGTAGTAATGAGGCGCGCCTGGGGGCTTCCTGACTCATCTGTTTTCTTGGGTTTCAAAAGCTGTTCCATCCATGGGTTAGTGCAGGAGGAAAAAGCCAGTAAACCGGCAATCAACAGAAGCACGAGTTTTAATTTCATCGTCTTTTCCTCATTGCTCTTTTTCGTTCTTCTTTTTTTAAGATTTTCGCACTGCTTTTCCAAATAAAAAAAGAGTAATACGCACGGTTTTGGGGGGAATTCGATGTTTTATTGAGGTAAAGGGACTGAAAACTGGCTTCTGGGGAGAATGGAGGCGTTTGACATTTACGGCTCTCTATAGTATTTTATTTATGGACGGAGACTAATGGCAGACAAAATTCTGTACGTTCAATCAGCGTTTAAGCACGGATATACTCAGGACGATATAGAATGGGCAATTGGGACCAAAATATATGAGGATACGCTCAAGGGGGAAGATGATATTTATGTCATCATTGGGTTTGACACTGTTGCCAATCCTATAGAGGTCTTTTATAATATCATTGACGATTAAACGATTAAGGTATTTCATGCAATGGAATTGCGTGACAAAATAGCCATCCAAATGGACGAAGAGGAGTAATAATGCGTGACATGACTGATGAAGAATATGATGCCCTTGATGAGCGTCTAACTAAAACTGTCCCAACACTCGGTCATACTGGGACAGGTTTCTTTTCACGCAAGAGTTCTCAGGTTATTTGCCTTGACGAAAAAACAGCTCAAATTCTTAACGCAAAAGCAATAGCCTCCCGAAAAACCCCTTCAGAAATTATTGCTTCAATGCTTCGTAAAGAGTTAACCGTTGCAAGCGGTACGTGATACTTGGAAAAACGGTGCATAGTGCTGTTGCGCTACCAATAAGACGGCTTATCATCCATTGCTCACTGCTCACTGATAATTCCTCATTGCTTTTTTACAGCATTTCCAACTCATACCTGGAGCGGACTCCAATTTTGTCATATATGGTATACAGGATATTTTCCACTCTGCGGACGCTAATGCCGAGTTGGGCTGCAATCTGTTTGTTGGGCAGTTTGCTTTTTGCCAGATTGAATACCTCCCTTTCTCGCTTGGTTAGTAGGTTTATCCGTCCTGTTACCGCTTGGAATTTCGCCTGAACCGTGTCGTCTATGTATGTTTCGCCTTTAAGGACTTTTAAAAGGGCCTTTTCCAGTTCCTGCGAATTCTGGCGTTTGCAGATATAGGCTTTTGCGCCCATTCCCATTGCGGTGCTGACGTGGGAGTAATCGTCAAATGCGGAATATACGGCAGCAAGCGTTTTACCTTTTAGGCAGGGAATTATATCAAGCCCCCAGCCGTCTTCCAGTTGCATATCAATTAACACAAGGTCGGCTTCTGTGCGCCTTGCGAGTTCTTTGGCTTCGGCTAGTGTGGCGGCTGTTCCTTTTACGTCCCATCGTCCTGTTCCGGCAAAATAAGAGGCAAGCCCTTCCCGCACAAGGGGGTGATCCTCAATAATGATTATCGCGTATTTATCTGCCAACTGAATTCTCCCTCTGTATAGGGATTTCAAGCCTGACTATTAATCCGCCTTCGCTTATGAATTCCAGTTTTGCACCTAACATATCGGCACGCTGGCGCATGCTCTTCATTCCAAGCCCGTTGCCCTTTTCTTCCGATAAATCGGGCTTACTTTGTAAGCCGGGCTTGCTTTGCAATCCTTGGCCCTCATCGGAGATACAGATTAGTATGTTCTCTGTTGAACTGCGCGCGGAATGTCCGGCGAGAAAAGACGCTTTGCCTGTGCCAGAATGCTTTGCGATATTGGTAAAAGCTTCCTGTGCTATCCTGAAAATTTGCAGTTGGTTTTCTGCGCTGATTGGCGAAAAATCAAGGGTTTCTTCTATAAAAGAGGCACACTCAATGCCTGTTTTCTTGGTGAATTGCAAGGTCAAATCCGCAAGGGAATTCTTTAGCGATAGCCTTGTAAAATCGGGGGGCATTAGTTCATGGCAGATTAAGCGGATTTTATCTGCCAATGCCCGCTCTTGTATTTGCGGCAGTATGTCATCGTGGAGTTCGCGGGAAACGCGCCGCCGCTCGGCTTCCAGGGCCTCGATTGCCAGATGCGAATACGCACGGTTTTTGGATTCCTCTTCTCTTGCCTTTCGGGTGGCAAATACGAGATAGGCGAGAAAGAGTACGAGCACCGTGAGAATTGCCACAAAGAGCCACAACAGGAAGTTATAGTATGTTATCGTATTTTCTATGGGCATGGGGGAAGTATAACACAAATTATGGAAATATGGTATTATTGTACTATGAGAAAAACCGCGGTAATGGGCGTGATTTGTATTGTGGGGGCATTGCTCAATATAGCCATCCATAAATTATGCACTTTTACGGGTATTCAATTGTATCTGGATACTGTTTTTACAGTTGCCGTTACTCTGTCATGTGGGCTTCTTTGGGGGGCGGTTTGCGGGGCTCTGACTAATCTTATTTGCTATTCGGTTTGGTTCTGGGGCTGGGAGGCGTATCTTTTTGCGCTCTGCAATATTGCTACGGCTTTTATTACCTGGGGTTTTGTGTGGCTTTTTCCCAGAGACTTGGGCATAGTCCGTAAAACACCGAACACGGCGGACGAGGTTTCGTTTAAAAGTACCAAGTTAAGCAGGGTTATGGATAAGGTAATCGCTTTAATGCTTCTTGCTTTTGCCCTCTGTCTTGCTATGAGCGTTATGGGCGGTGTCATTAGCGCCGCTATTTGGGGCGCAAGCCCTTCCTTTCCGTATGAGAGCAGTTTATTGATATGGCTTGGCAAGACTATGTTTGCAGAGAATATCCCTACAGTGGTTAGGGAAATTGTTGCCCGTATTCCGGTTAATATGGTTGACCGCCTTATCACGGCTTTTGCGGGATACGGGATTGCCACTCTCTACTCCCTACTCCCTACTCCCCGATCCCCTAATTAAGCTGCCTTACGGTGTTGCATTTGCCTATCTGCATGCTTATCGGGTTGTGCGCAATCTATAGGCAGGAGTTCTGAATGGGGATGTACCTCGTTCATTACTATTTTTTCTTTCGTAATCCAGCGCTCAAGTATTTCATTTAGCTTGGAAATATCAATGGGTTTGGAGAGGAAATCATTGAAGCCTTTCTCCAAAAATATTTCCTTCATTCCCACAACGGCATTGGCGGTTAACGCAACGATGGGAACACTGGAGCTGACGTTTCGTTCTGCCTCCCATTTTCGAATAGCCGCAGTTGCTTCGATACCGTCCATAACTGGCATCATGTGATCCATAAACACCAAATCGTAGTTATTAAGCTTTACCATTTCTATGGCTTCGGCTCCACTAAGGCAGGTGTCAATTTTTGCGTCATAAGCCTCTAATAGACCCTCTGCTACCATGAGGTTGATGTCAATATCGTCTACCACGAGCAGCCGCGCATTTGGTGTGGTGAATTTAATCCAATCGGAACTTTCAACAAAATCTTTTGCGTCTGTTTTTCCGTTAAGAACATTGGCAATTGACAGGGGCTGGACGGGCAGGGACATAAAACGCACATCGGGGATATGGGCTTCGTTTCCCCATTCTACCATTAGAGCCAAAGGCGGCTTTTCCCCATAAGGGAAGTCTAGCTCGGTCATTACCGTTTTAATTTTTTCATAGAGGCCGTAGCCGGATATTATATAGTACCATTCTTCGCGTAACAGAGCAGCTTTGAATTCTTCCACCGTTGCGGTCATCGTGTGGGGAACGCCCATGTTGCGTAGCGACCAGCATACCGATTCTGCGCAGGCAGTGCGGCCTTCATACACCAGTACCTTCTTGCTATTTGGGTCTTCTACCGTCGCAAAAGGCTCTTTTGAGCCAGAGCCCTGGGGAATTAGGCAAGAGAAAACGCTTCCCTTGCCGTATTCGCTTTCCACGCTGATTTTCCCGCCCATTGCCTCGCAAAGCTTTTTGGTGATTGCAAGGCCAAGGCCAGTACCTTCAATGCTCCGGTTCTTCTTCATATCAACGCGGACAAAATCATCGAAGAGTTTTGCCAGGTCCTGGGGCTTTATGCCTTTGCCTGTATCGGTAACGGTGATTTCCAGCCAGACCTGTTCGTTGTTTTGTTTATCCAAGGGCTTCGCAGAAGACCAGGGCTTCGCAGAAGACCAAGGCTTCGAAGAAGACCATCTAATAGTTAAACGGATATGCCCTTTATCTGTGTACTTTGCAGCGTTGGACAAAAGGTTAAGCATGATCTGCCGCAGACGTAACTCATCACCGATAAGGCTGCTGGGAATATTGCTGTCAATATTGGTGTAAAAACGAATTGGTTTTCCTTCCAGCCTCATGCGGGCAATGTTTACCGTATCGTTAATCATGGAAGCAAGCGAATACTCGGCTGGGACTATTTCCAGTTTGCCAGCTTCAATTTTGGAAAAATCCAGAATATCGTTAATAATGGAAACAAGATTGTTTCCCGCCTGTTTGATATTTTGCGCATAACTACGGGTTTCATCTGAAAGTTCCCCTCGTAGAAGCAGTTCCGCCATTCCGATTATGGCGTTCATGGGGGTGCGGATTTCATGGCTCATGTTGGCAAGAAACGAAGATTTAGCTTGGTTGGCGGCTACCGCTTCCCCTTGCTGCTTTATTAGGATTCCAAAGATTATAAGTATAAGGAGCAGAAAGGCATAAGGCACATACCAGAACAACGGTTGGACAGCGTTGCTCAATAGCAGCATATCACGCAGACTGGCCGCAGAAACTATGAGCGTAGAAAGTAGCAGCAGAATGCTCATATAATTCTTTTTATATATGATGGAAATAACCGGAAAGACGATACAAAGCAGCAATATCGGTATTACATAAAAATTGGTTATATGAGAAAAGGCAAGGGCTACCGCATGCTTGTCTATTTGAAAAGCTACAAAAGCGACGCAAGCAGTGCTGTATATGGTGATTCCCCTTTCAATATACTTTTTTTTCTTGGGAAAAAGTTCTAACGATTCTAAAATATACAGGGAATAGAAACCAAAACCGAGCAGTTGAAAACAACGTGTTACTTTTATAAGCACAGTATAAAAACTTGAATCGAATGAAAAACCTATATTTGCATAGGCAAGGGCGAAAGACAGTGATAAAAACGAGAAAAAGATATACTTTTTGTCCTTGCATCCCCTGGCAACAAATATAATGAAATGGTAAATCGCGGCAAGTGCGGCAAGAAACTGCGCCGCAATCACCAAATAAACATTAAATAAATTTTTGAAAAACACTTTAGATGCGTTATCTTTATATTCTGCTATTGACAGTTCCGGCAGCGAGCTGGTTTCATATTGCGGAAAGACTTCGATGACAAGACTGTTCTCTTCATTATAATTTATTAAACCCATTTCAAGAGGCACATCTGTTGCCGCTTGATCGCCTGTGGAATAGATACCTTCGTAATTTTCCTGTATAAGCCCTTTTCTATAAACAACAATATCATTTATATGAATAATTACGGGCATATCAAAACGGCTGATATACAGAGTTAGTTCTTTGTCTCTGAAATCTTCTGATATTGAAAAGAAGGTTTTAAACACATGATAATTGTTGCCGTGAGTTTGATTCACCAGTTTTTCGTTGTTGTAAGGCACAAAACCCGGCAAGTCGAAATAAGCAGCAGTCATCCGCTCCCGGTCAGAATTGTGGCCCGAATAGATAAGAAAGTCCCCGATATCCAGCCTGCCCATGCCGGAAACAAAATCATTAGAAGCAAAAGCAATAGAAGTAGTTAATATTAGTAAGACAAGCATTATTATTGTTTTATATATTTTCATACTTTAAAAATACGTATTTTTCAGAATGAAGTCATGTAAAAATGAATGTATTTACTGTTAAAAATACATGGCCTAACCCCTAAATCCTAACCCCTAATCCCTAACAACTCCGCAACATTTAGCATATTAGCTGCGTACTGCTTAACCAGCAGCCTTGGGGGGAGCAGGTAATCGTATTTATCTATAAAGGGTATGCGTCTGGCTTCGATTAGGGTTTCAGCCGGAATATTCAAGCTTTTTC
Organism: Treponema sp.; assembly: GCA_031254385.1. Next base: position 15,917 of record JAIRUO010000140.1, read on the forward strand.
CTGATGGATTAAGACGGGAAACAAGGTACTGCAATTCGGCCTTGAACTTTTCCAGGCTAAGACGGGAACTTATCCTATAGGCATAAGGGTTCTCCTGCTGAGAGAATATTATTCCCAGGTTCTCCCGGAACTGGTTTTTTTGCAGTATCAGGGAGAGAGTTCTAATGCCCCGGCTGCCAAGCCATGGAAGAAGAAAAAAGCTGCTTTGCACGTTTCCAAGAAAAGGTAATTCTTTGGTATCGTTCTTAATGGGGATAAAGAGGCTGTTTTTTATATCGTTTTCTTCAGCATATTGCCTAGCTTCGCTGAGTCGTTCTGACGCGGCAGTGCTAAGGTAGCGGTAGTGCCTGTTCTCGCATAAGACCTGCCTCATGCGCTGTACTACTTTTGGATGGAGTGAACTGCTTCCGCCCCGCCAGACCCTGGCCCCCGATTCCGTTCCAGGGACAACGCAAACTTCCTTATTCCGCAGTCTAATGCTCTCAACCTTCCAGTTCTTGCCTCCCAGAACTAGGCCGGCCCCTTCTGGCGGGATAAAGTTTAGCTTGCCTATATCCTTCCCCTGAAAGGTTACGCGGAACTCTTCCTCGTCGGGAAAGACTGAATAAAAGGAATAGTGGTTGACTATGCGTTCTCCCTCAAGCCCGATAATGAATTTTTCTTCTTCGGTCTTTTCTATATAAGCTGCGGTTTCAAGAGTGTATAAAATGTCTTCATAATCCTTTTTTTCCACATTTGCGAATGGTGGGAGAGAAAAGACCCTCGTCATTAATTCTTCCATACTCTGTTCGCCTAAAGACGCAAGTATGCTCATGGTCTGATGGCAGAGCAGGCTAAAAGGGCAGGGCTTGGTATCAGCGTCTTCGGTCCAATTTTTTTCTATATATAATTCGATACTCGCGATGGTTTTTATCAGTGCCCAGGGAATTTTTTCCAGAGGAGAAGTGTTTATGGAATCCAGCGCTTCCCTGGAGCAGAAATACATTTGGGAAATGCCGCTACGTCTGCCTGATCGGCCAAGGCGCTGGACAAAGGCGGATACGCTCATGGGTGCGCCTATCTGAATGATCCTGTCAAGTTTGCCTATGTCAATGCCCAGTTCCAGAGTGGCTGTGGCAGCAATGGTCTGCGCTCCTTCGGTTTCCCTTAAGGTTCTTTCTGCCTCCGCCCTAAGGGATGCGGCAATGCTTCCATGATGTACATGGAAATGATCTTCTTCCCTGCGCTTCCTGGCTATTTTTTTTAATGCTGCTGTGGCTTCTTCCGCTTCGATACGGCTGTTGGTAAAAATGATGCATTTTCGCACGGGGATTTTTTTGTCTCCATGCAGTTTTATGTCTCCCTGGCACTGCTCATAAATGGCTTCGTAATAGCCTTCGCCCTGAAAATAATCCACTGCAAGGGAGAGGTGACGGCTGTCTTTGTGAAAACGACTATTTAACTCCGGATCATGCGGTTTTTCCCCGCTAAGCCTATCTCCAATAAGCACCGCCTTATTTGGAGTTCCTGCCTCAAGCCAGGCCAGTGCCGAAGAATAGGTCCCCAGAGTTGCGGAAAGCCCAATTCTGCGGGGAATGGATAAGCTCCGTATTCGTTCCAGTAGGCAGATGAGCTGGGAGCCTCTGTCAGTGCCTATAAAGGCGTGTACTTCGTCAATGACAACAAACTTTAGATTGCAGAAAAGCTCTTTGATTCTTTCCGGCTGCCTGAGCAGCAACGCCTCCAAGGACTCAGGCGTTATCTGAAGTATGCCAGAAGGATTTTTAAGCAGCTTTTGTTTGTGCGTCTGTTCCACGTCCCCATGCCAGCGCCAAAGCGGAATCTCAAGGCTATGGAGCAGAGGTTTTAGCCTTTCAAACTGATCGTTTATCAGGGCCTTTAGGGGGCCTATATACAAGACCTCTACGCTCTCCTTGAAAATGATAGGCGAAATGCCATCGTCAGGCGCATTTTGTTTTTTAAGTGCTCTTTCTTCCAATAGCGCGGTTATTATCGGGAAAAAACAGGCTTCAGTTTTTCCCGATGCGGTTCCCGCAGTTATAAGCACGTTATCAGGCGTGTCGAGAATTGCCGCAATTGCATCTTCCTGAATGTCCTTTAGACAATGCCATTTCTTTTCATATATATATTCGCGTATCAAAGGATCAAGGCGGGAGAAATTGGAGCTCGTGCCTCTGCGGCTCATAGTTCAAAGTCCGCATACATGCTTTCGCCGTAAGAAGGCGCACTGTATTCTTCACGGCGTACAATGTCGTCAAAAAGCGCGGAAGGATCGTCTTTCATTATGTTAAGAAGGCCAAGGAAGTCCCTTGTGATCTCGCGTGGGGTAAGAAACTCATCGGCGCCGGGAACGGAAAGCGCCAGTTCCAGAAACGCGCCAAGTTCCCTGTCTTTAAGCCTTTGCTCATATTCAAAATGACCGGCGTGTATGCCCGCAAGGCGTTCCAATAGCACGTAGAGTTCCTCCCTGCTCAATTGATCAAGGCGTATGACGGGGCTGCCGGAATCAGAAAATCCTTCGCGCACAAAACGGTTATCCGCAAGACGGCTCTTGAGCGCCGCATAACTTGCCAGGCCGCGCCTTTCGTCTTCGATAAACTGGGAAGTTCCGGCAAGGAAGAGGCCCAGATTCTCCGCCTTTCCCTGAAGGCAGTCGTTGAACATGGCCAAGAGTTTTTCGTAGTTGTTTTCCCTAGACTGGCGGTTTGCTATCTTGTAGAGATTGACACACTCATCTATAAAGACCAAAAAACCCTGGAACCCTATCCTGCTGCTAAAAGCCGCAAAGAGCCTTATGTATTCGTACCAGTTTTCATCGGTGATAATTTCACCTACCGGAAGAAGAGCGCGTGCCTCAGTCTTGGTAGAATATTCGCCCCTTAGCCAGCGCAGGCTGGCCTGCTTTTTTTTGTCGTCCCCTTCCACATAAGATCGGTAATAAACGGAAACCGCTGCGGCAAAATCAAAGCCGTGGGCAAAGTTTTCCATTTCACCCAAAGTCTCAAATATTTTAGTTTCGACCCTGGAATCGAAATTATCTTCTGATGGGAGCAGCCCTTCTTTGTTGATTAGGTCGCCCTTAACCGCATTAATCCATTTTTGTAGCATGGATTCCAGAGCGCCGCCGTTTGGCCTGACCTTAGTTGACAGCCGCTCCATGAGTTCCCTATAGGTTTCAAGGCCCTGGTTATTCGAACCTGACAGCCGCTTTTCCGGCGAAAGATCCGCGTCAGAAACCAGAAAATCTTTTTCCATGGCAAAGTTCCGTATGGCCTGGAGAAAGAAACTCTTGCCGCTCCCGTAACGGCCTGTAACAAAGCGGAACGCAGCCGCCCCCTGGCTTATGTTTTCAAGGTCTGCCAGCACGGTTTCAATTTCACGTTTACGGCCTACAGCTACGTATTCCAATCCCACCCTGGGGACTACTCCGGCTTGCAGGGAATTTAATATGGCCGCGCTTAGGCGTTTTGGAATGTTAGGGCCCATAAAACCTCATCTCTGTATTCTTCCCCGATTTGCGGTTCTTGATCCAGATCGTTTTCGATTAACAGATCTCCATATTCAGAAAGAAATTGTTCATTAATACTGTCTATCATTAATTCCGCCATAGTGTTGTTTTCCCTAGCAAAAGTTTCCAATTCCTGTCCTTTGTCCTGCGAAAGAAGCTCAAGGCAGCTTCGGGATAATAAGTCCAGACCCGCGATAAATTGAGCCAGGTCAGGATGGGTCTTATCCGCGATAGTCTGGCGGGCAAGGTCCGGTATTGTGGGACTAGCCATTGGCTGAGTCGTAGCCTCAAAATGATCCTCATCTTCAAATTTATAGTCAAGATTAATAATTTTCAACATTTCCATGACCGCATCTGACTCTTCCCTAAGCCGGTTGATTTTGTCTTCTTCAAGGTGCAGCCAGGAATCGTCAATGATATTGTTTGCGGTCTTAGGCATTACAAGGTCTTCCAGTTCCGGCGGCGGCGCTTCATCAAAACCGCATAGATATTTCCACACGGGATCAAAAAACGGCGCACTGTTCCGGTTGTCGGGATCAACGGTTTTAATGATCCGGTATTCCAGATACGCCGCAAGGGAATCAAGGAATTTGGCGAAAGGCTTGTGGCGGCTGTAAGACAACCATTCTGCTGTATATGCTGAATAGCCCAGGTCAGAGATGGACACAAAGGCTGTAAAAGTCTCCTTTAGGGGAGGCAGAGGGCAAAAAAACTCCAGTAATTTTTTACCGTAATACTTGCGCAAAGCCCTGTCCAGGTTATTCATGGCCTCATCCCCCGCGCTAAAAAGTAGCCGACTCAAGTTGGATTCATAGCTTTTGTACCCTGATTTTTTGGTAAGGGGTAAAAAATCCTTCCATTGCAGGCTGTGATTTTCTTCCACATATTTTTTGTGCAGATTTATATCCAATAAAAGGCCCCAAGTGTTAGCTGATATGGAAGCTTCAGCCAGATCGGAAAAGACATCATTCAATGCGGTTGATAAAACGCCGCGATCCAGATCCGCATGATAAATAACGGCAAAGTCAAGGAGCCAGCAGGGGAAGGTTCCAAAAGTTTGCGGGAAAATTTCTCTATAGGTTTGCCATAGGCGGCATAGTTCATTTAGCGTTTCATTAGCTGAGTGGGTCGCATCCATGCGGAGTATGAGTTCCTTTGCGTAAATGAATAGGTAAGCAGGAGAACATTCCCAGGCCCTGCCTTTTCGGAATTCGGAACGCCAGTAAAGGAAGTAATTTTTTTCTTCTTTTGTAAGGCTTTTATAAGTGAGAGTCTCTGCCGGAATAAACTGGCATTTTTTTCCAGTATTGTAAAATTCTTTTTGCTCCTGTAGGTATTGCGCTACTGGTATATTCTGAAATTTGGCATCCACCAAAAAACGTGCGCTGCCAAAAACAAAGTAGTTATCTTCAACAGGCCAGGGCGGCTTTTGCAATAGTCCGGGATTGGGCGGCGGCGCAGGCAGGGAGAGCAAGTCCCCTGTTTCCCTAATAAGGTATTTTTCATATTTTAAAGCCTCGCCCTTTATATTGAAGAGGGCTTTAATTCTGGCGGCTTCTGCGTTGCCAAATAAACCAGAAGCGCTAAAGAAAAGCCCTAGCCTTAGCCTTGAAGGAATAGTTTCCAACTGTCTTAAAATTTGTTCGGGATTTGCAGCCTCATCCAGGCCCACAACTACGAGTAGGTCCCAGGCTCTGCCTCGGTATCTTTTTGTTCTAGTTTCAGTATTAATGGCACGGTCGGTAATTAGGGCCTCAAAGAAATTCAATCCTATGCCCCTAAAAGCCGGATCCCAGACAGAATCCGCGCCAGGCCAGCGCTCAGCCGGAACCCGCAAGGGGCCTTCCCCGCTTTGCGGCAGATCCCGGCATAGCCTTTGATCCCAGAATTTTTTTGGCATAAGGACTAGAACGCGGCCTTCGTCAGGAAGGCTGAATAAGGACGGGCCTTCTTCAAGGGCTTTGTTGTCTTTTTGTAATTCTGCCAGGTCGGTTAGCCAGGCCGCCAGAAAAGGCGCTGCCTTTTCCCGTTCTGCAATAATGCCGCCAGAAAAACCCCAATGCCTTAAGAATTCCAGATGGCTGGAAAATATTTCTTCCTCTTTGCCGTGATTGCGCCAGTAGTTTTCGTCTGTTTCAAGGCCGCCAGAGTTTTCTGCCTGGGACAAAATTTTTAGGGCTTCGCCGCCTCCGGCTAGAAAGTCTTTTGCCTTGAGCTCAGACGGCTTAAGGGATTCGCCGTTAATAAAACAGCCTAAAGGGCCAAGACCTAAGCGTTCCAAAGTTTCGCGCCTTAACCAGCGGCCTTTTAGGGGAAGGTATTTACGATGATAGTACTGCGATAGTGCGTAAGCCGAATAACGCTTGTTTTCATATTTGAGGGCAGGGTAAACCATAGCCTTTCCGACCTTCTTTTCCATAATAGAGCGGCAGTACAGAACCAATGAAACGTCAGCCGGATTTATAAAAATGGCGTCCTGGGCAAGCAGCTTATAGAGCAGTTCATCGGCAAAGACATAGATGAGCCGGGCGTAGTTATCCGCAAAGGCAGGTATCTCAGCTCCCCTCAATTTGTTTTTGGCAATAAGCGTTAATACATCGTCAGGTATGATCTCATAAATACGGTTATCAAAGAGCCTGTGATGGGGAAGCCCGTCCAGCAATAGCCATTTATCAGGACTTACTTTACCCATGCGCAGGACAATCTCAATTTCCAGTAACTTTTCAGCCTCTTTTTTCTCTCCGTGGGCCTTTCTATCTTTTTTTTCTCCTTGTGTCGTTAGAGTTCCGCCCGTCAGCCCAAGTTCCATGAGTCGGTCTTCGCGATCCGCCATAAGAGGCCCGGACTTTATCAGGGGGTTGTAGCCTCTCCGGGCCAGGGCAAGTATGTCCTTGCCTTTAATCACGGGCTTATCCAGGATTTTTGTTTCCGAGTTTCCGTTGGCAGGCAGGCAAAAAATCTTGCCCTTCCATTGAAATTTGCCTTTGCCAAGGTCTACAGCACCGTCCGGCAGCTTCCGCAAAAAATAGGCCTTTTCCGGATCATATTCAAGGGAGAAAAAAGGAAGTTCCAAAATCTCCGGTACGGCCATTGATCCATTATACCGTAATTTCGTAAAATATACCCTGGAGCATAATTGGCGGTAAAAGACAATACGGAAAAGGGAGAAAGCACTTCGTTTGAAGCCTTGGGGGTTCTCCCTTTTTTTATAGAGCGCTTAAAAGAGCGGGGCATAAACGCGCCTCTTGAAATACAGAAAGACGTAATCCCACTGTTTCTCAATAACGAAAAAATCCTCTTTCGATCTCCCACCGGAACTGGCAAAACCTACGCTTACCTTCTTCCCCTGCTGGGGAAATTTCTTCCCCTACCGGGGAAGCTGGAAGACAATACGGAGCGCAGAGGGCCGAGGCTCTTAATCGCAGCTCCTACTTATGAACTCTGTTCGCAGATCAAGGCTGAGGCGGATTTTTTGCTAAAGGGGACAGAGCTAAGGACAACGCTTTTAATCGGCCAGGCCAACCTGACACGGCAGATTGATGATTTAAGGAAAAACCCGCCCGATATAATCCTGGGCAATCCGGGCAGGCTCTTGCTCCTTGCCCATAAGGAAAAACTCAAATTAAGAAACCTGCGCTACGTTATTTTGGACGAAGGGGACAGGCTGGTTTCAGATGAATTAATGGAAGAAACCGGAGAGCTTGTTAATATAATCAGGCAAAAAACCGGGCCTGAAAAAGCCGGTCAGCTTCTCTTTGCCGCCTTATCCGCGACTTTTTCAGCAAAAAGTACGGAGCGCCTTCTTTCGCTTATGGGCGAAGGCGTAAAGGACATAAGCAGCGGCGGCAATATATTACGGGACCAGGTTGAGCATTGGGCCATCTATTGCGAGGAACGCGAAAAGCTTGACACGCTCCGCTCTCTAGTTGCGGCGTTGGACCCCAAAAGGCGCAAAACCTCATTCAAGGCCCTGATTTTTACGAGCCGGGGAAGCGAAGTGGGAAAAATAGTTTCCTTGCTCCAGCGCCGCGGCCTGTCAGCCGGAGGGCTAATGGGAGACATGAAAAACCAGGCCCGCAAACAGTCTCTGGATGATTTCCGAGGCGGCAGAATCAAGCTATTGGTTACAAGCGACTTAGCGGCCCGCGGTTTGGACATTCCGGACCTTAGCCATATCATAGCCCTTGATCTGCAAGAGAACCCCGACTCATACATACACCGCGCTGGTCGCACTGCCCGTGCAGGCAAGCGGGGTATTATGGTAACCATTGGCGACAAAAAAGAAATGCTGCGCCTTGCTGCGCTGGAAAAAAGGCTCAAGATCATTGTAAATCCCAAAGAACTGTTCGGTGGGAGGGTCTTGGCAGTAAATAATTGACATTAATTACCTTTTTGTCTTGCATGATCTTCGGATAGGCTGTATTATTATCCCATGTAAAAGTGGCAGAGTTCCCGATAATATAATATATTTATTATAGTAGAGAGCCGGAATTCAGCAATAGGCGGTATCCTGCTGAAAATGATATCCAGAAAGGATAATATATGCGGTTTGAGATAACTGTTTTAATTGTTGATGATTCTAGAATCATGAGGAATACTGTAAAAGGTGCTCTTACAGTCTTGAATGTTTCAGGCGTTTTTTTGGAAGCTGATAACGGAGAAGACGCGCTCAAGACTCTTGAAGAGCACCATATTGATCTTGTGTTGCTTGACTGGAATATGCCTAAACTATCCGGGATTGATTTTTTAAAGCAAGTAAGGGCTAATGAAAAATATAAAAAACTTCCAATAATCATGGTGACCAGTGAATCCGCAAAGTTTAATGTCATTGAGGCAATAAAGAACGGCGCCACTGATTATGTTACAAAACCGGTTAATTTGGATGTGTTCAAGGAAAAACTAGCCAAATTGCCTTTATTTAGGGGTTATTAATGGAAACAATTGAAAATTTTCAGCACTACACCAAACCTTTTATGCGTGTTACCGTCAATACCTTTAAAAATTTTGTAGGGTTTGATCTGACCCCGAAGAACCCGTATATGCTGAATAGGGAACAGGACTTTGAATATGACATTTCCGGGGTAATTGGCCTCTCCGGGGCAATAAAGGGAGCGGTAATTCTATCCATGAAGAAGGACGTTGCCACAAAGCTAACCGGAAGGCTTACAGGGACTGAACATACAGAAATAGATCATGATGTAGCCGATGCCCTGGGGGAAATAGTCAATATCATCTCCGGAAATATAAAGAAGGATGTGCGGGAAGGGGATGACATAAGGATATCCCTTCCTACGATAATAAGGGGGAGCGAGCATTATCTTTCATGGCCGAGTAAACGAGTGCGGACACTTTGCATACCATTTGATATTTTTGAGAATGACACTATTTATCTTTTAGTGGCATTTGAGCCGGAAAGCCAGGAACAAACAGGCGGCTAGATGAAGGGAGCCAAATGAAGCATGTTTTTGTATTCGATCTTGGTGCATTTGCTGAAAGGCAGTTTTCTTTTGCGTCAAAAGGTATGCCTCGCCTTTTGCAGCAAGATAGACCAGATGTTATCCAGGACAGAATAGGACAGTATTTCAGAACCCAGACTAAACCTGACTGGTCAGTCCAGCAATCCCGTTTCCCGAGGGACGCTTTGGGAATAATCCAAAAAGAAGTGGATGAGGCTCAAGATGGCGATACAGTCAGGGTCTATGCAATAGGCGGAGATGAAATTCTGTTTGACTGTCTAAACGGCGTGGCCGGGCTGCCCCAAGCGGAACTTGCTGTAGTGCCTTATGGGAGAACTAATGATTATTACCGTAGCTTTGGGGGAGGAAAAATCGAGAAATTCAGAAATATACCGACGCTTGTTACAGCGCCGGTTATTCCTACGGATATTATAGATACGGGCAATAATTTTGTCCTGGCTGGCTGTGCTGTAGGTTATTCACCAACGGCCGCCATGAGATTGAACGACTGGAAAAAAAGCCGGAATAGATTGGTCAGGTTTTTTATTGTTGATCGGATCTTGTCTTTCTTCAGCTATGTTAGTACGGCGTTTAACAGGAAAAATATTTCCCGGCATTATAAAATTACAATAGATGATCAGGATCACAGCGGGAATTACAGCAATATTATAGTTTCAAACTGTCCGTATTACGGCGGTAACAAAAATGGCGTTTCCGGAGCTATACCGGATGATGGCCTACTGGATGTGGCGCTTTTCAAGTCAGGAGGCCCTTTAAGGACCATGCTGTCTTTAGTAACATTTTCCAGGCGGAAGAAACCTTCCAATTGCCTTCTCTTACAAGCAAAAAAAATAACTATCCAGTCGGATGAGCCGGTGTGGATACAGTTGGACAGTGAATTCCTGCGGGACAGCAGCATCAGTTTTGAAGTGGTTCCGGGGGCGGTGCAAATTGTGGCGGTAGATAATTTATCTTACCAAAAACACTAATTTTTATGGAAGATTTGAAATATGGGCAAGAAGAAAGACACTGGTAAGAAGAAAGAGAGGAACAGAGATGGTTATTCTGTTCCCAATACGTGCGCCATTGTACTGGTTTTGTTTTTGTGCGGTATTTTTATTTATGAAAGCTTGAACAGCGTCTCCATATACGATCCCACCGGAACTATTGTTAGCGGAATTGTTGTTGGCGCAGTACTCTTGTCGCTGTTGGCATCTGTATTATTGATATTGAGCTTTATATATGCTAGTCCTTCAATGAAGGCATTTTTTATTCCCGGTCTTTTATTTCTATTTTACACGCTCCTTATGACATTTGACAGTTGGGGCTTATCAGCTAATTATTTACTTGCCTGCCTTTGTTTCAGTTTAATCGGCTGCCTATACTCCAGATTCAGAGTTGCAATGGTCTATATAATCATACAGTATGCTGTCATTGCGCTGCTAATAACCGGCGGGACAGAAATCATAGGGCCTGGTGTAGCTTTGGTTAGGGTGTGGTTTTCCTGGTTCATATCTCTGTTTGGCGCTGTGACTTTGTTAATACTAACCAGAACCGCCACTGTTATTCTTGGCAGGGCTGCCTCCGACCAGAATTCTTTTAGAACCCTGCTGCAGACTACACCAAGTAACATTGCGATGGTTGATGAGTTAAACCGGGTTGTTTATGTAAGCAAGTCGCTTTCGGAATTGACCGGCATAGAAGATACCCAGCTTACCATTGGGCGGCCCTTCATCGATCTTTTTCCGGGCAGAGAGCTTAAATTGCTGGTTCATAAAATGCTGAAAAACAAGTCAATGTGGGCAGACGATTGGGAATTTACACTGAACGGGCAAAAAAAATACTTTAAGGTGATTTCCACCACTTTAACCGGGACTGCAAATAACGCCCTTATAAACCTACGTGATATGACAGACCTCGCCGAACGTAATGAGATTTCTGTCATGAGGGACAGCCTGCAAATAGGCCTTTTCTTTATGGATCGGAACTATATTATCCAGAGCCAATATTCCCGGTTTCTTGAAGATCTGCTATCAGAGACTGATCTTTTTGGGAAACGCTTCCCCGACCTTCTGGCTCGCTCGGTTAGCGCCAGTGAGCTGACATCCGTTCAGGATTACTTTGATATGATCTTTAGCGGTTCTTTTGAAAAAAGTATGCTGATCGAAATTAATCCTCTCAATGAACTACACTATGTAAGTATCACGGAAGGAATCAAGAAGGTATTCCACTGTGATTTTACCACAATTGAGCGGGAGCGCGGGCAAACTTATGCCCTGGTAACCATTTACGATATAACCGCCAAAGTAGAACTGCAGCAGCGCCTGGCAGAAAGGGAAAGCAGGCGGCAGGAAGAAATGCAGTCCATTTTTGAGCTTGTCCAGGTAGACCATGATGTATTCAACGATTTTCAGGAAGATGCGAACGAAAAATTTATCCAGATAAATGATATCCTAAAGGATACGAATATACAGGTTCATGAGGCGCTGGTGGAAGTATATCAGCTGGTTCACGCCATAAAATCCAATGCGGTTATTCTTGGGCTCAACATCTTTGGTAATAAAGCGCATAACCTGGAGTCGCTAATAAAAAAATTACGGGAACAGGAAGGGGAGGTATCCTTTGACGACAGGCTGAACCTGACCATAGAGATCGAAAAGCTGTCAGAAGAAAAAGAATCGTTCAGAGCAACCATAGAAAAAATACAAGTTTTTAATAAAAATGTTAGCCAGGTTAGAAATCAAGGCGAGTATGTCCTTATTGAATCTCTCTCCCGTGCTGCCACTAAAACGGCAATGGACTTGGGAAAGAAGGTGCAGTTTGTAGTAGAGGAAATAGATACCGAAGCCATTGAACACGGGCCAACACGGATAATGAAAGATGTGCTAATGCAGTTGGTTCGGAATGCAGTGGTCCATGGCGTAGAAGTTCCTGAGGAACGGACTGCAAAAGGAAAAGAAGAAACCGGAATCGTTAGGCTTTCTATTAAAGTTGAAGGCGGGAAAATTCGTGCCAAGCTGGAAGACGACGGGAAAGGGCTTGATTATAAAAAGATACGCGAAAGGGCCATAGAGTTAAATCTGGTACCAAAGGAAGAGGATAATAAAGACGTGCTGATAAAGGTGATATTTTCGCCAGAGTTCAGCACCGCAGAATCGGAAGGGATTCATGCTGGCCGGGGCATGGGATTAAACCTGGTACGGGACCGTATGCGTGATGTGCATGGTTCCATTGGCCTACGGTCTGTGCCGGATAAGGGTACGGTATTTGACATTTCCATTCCGTTGAAGAAAGCAGAATAACACTATTACTGTTTTTCTATTTTTTTAACCATCACCTTGTCAATGCGGTTGCCGTCCATATCGACTACCGTAAAACGAAAACCGTTATAATCGAAATAGGCGCCTGTTTTTGGTATTTCACCGGCAAGGTACAGGATAAAGCCTGCCAGGGTATGATATTCAGAATGGCTTTCTTCTTCGTCAAGGCTGGAAAGGGAAAGAACCTTTCCGGCTTCGTCAATGTTAAGGCTGCCGTCCATGAGCCAGGTACCGTCTTCCTGCTGGACTATGCTATCCTCATCTTGTTCACTGTCAGAAAGCTGTCCGACTATTTCTTCAATTAAATTGTGAACCGTAAGAATTCCAGAAAATCCGCCGTATTCATCCATCACCATTAGACAGTTGATACCGGATTTTTTAAAGGCTTCAAAAGCCTTAAGGGCAGGCATGGTTTCCGGGACAAAAAAAGGCGGATGCATTAAGCTTTTTAGACCAGGCCAGGAATCGGATAACAGGGTCATGAGTATGTCTTCGGTAGAAACAATCCCGGTTACTTTGTCCAGGCCCCCTTCTACCACCGGAAGGTAGTGCTGCGTCCCTGCTTCTTTAACAGCATCCTGGCTCTTTTGCTGATCCGCATCTAGCTCAAGCCAGATAATTTCCGAACGGTGGGTCATAAAGGTTCCCACGGGGCGGTCCCCTAAATAGAAAACTCCTTCAACCATGGAGCGCTCATTGCTTTCTACTATTCCGGACTTTTCGCCTTCAAGAAGCGCTATGTGCAATTCATCTTCTGTCATTTTGCTGGAAGAATCAGTGCTGTGAAAGGTTTTGCGTAACAGTGCGGCAGTAGCTGAATCCAGCGCACATAGCGGGGTAGTCAGGACAGAAAAAACCTTGATAAAACCGGAGAAAGATGCGGTTATTTTTTCAGGGGACGAACGGGCCATTTCCCTCAGGAAGATTTCGGCCAGGATAAAGAAGACTGCGGAGAATATCAGAGAGGCCAGTATAAATATCAGAATTAAGCCAATGGATACCGGATTTTCTACTTTACCGAATATTCCGTAAATGAGCATTCCTCCAAGGAAGCCCAAAAAAATTTCGAGGAAAATTATTCCGGCTCTTAGTGAAGCCTGGTATATGCGGGGATTTTCTTCCAGTTCCAGCGCGGTGATATATTTTTTCTCTCCTGTTTCGGCCAGGATACGGAGACGCGCCCTGCGGCAGCAGGCAAGGGCCGTTTTAAGGAAGGACAGAAATATTCCCGACAATAAGACTGCTATAATACAGAGGATGAGGGGGGCAAGATCGATGACGTCTCCGGTATTTTCCATTATTGGCCTCCCGGCGCGAATCAGATTTCTTCCCTGGTCAGGGGACGGACTATGGAGATTTTGTCTGGGGACGTTTCCAATATTTTATTCTTCCCGTCAGGCGTTAATTCCCCGAATACCTGCACAATGGGAAATCTGGGATTTTCCGGGTTCACATCTACCACTTGTCCCTTGCGCCCGCTGGAAAGTAGCACATAAAGCCCTATAGGGTAAATTGAAAGCGAAAAAACAAGGGCTCTGATTATGGTATCGTCGTATTTCTTGCCCTCGTTTTTTAGGAGCTCCAACATTCCCGTATAACCGTCTTTGGCTTCTTTATGGGGCCTCTGTGAAGAAAGAGCCTCGTAAGAACAGGCAACCGCAATTATTTTCCCGTAAAGGCTGATCTTGTCTCCTGTAAGACTCCGGGGGTAGCCTGAACCGTTTTCGCGCTCGTGGTGTTCCAGAGTCGCCAGAGTCACGGAAAGGGGAAAACCATAAGATTTTAAGATGTTGAATCCTAAAATAGGATGGGCAAGAATGGCTTTTCTTTCCTGTGGCTCAAGGCTCCTCTTGGAAAGATACAGTTGTGGGGGCAGTTTGATCATTCCTATATCCTGCAGCATTGCCGAAACACCAAGTTCAATGAGCCGGTGATTGGGCAATTTGAGGTAAGAGCCAATAATGATGGAGGTAATTGTCGAATTAACAGAATGGGAAATCAGGTAATTTATTTTTTGATTTTCTTTTTTCTGCACCCTTAACAGAAAACGCCTGTCTTCCTTAATAATGTCACATGCGTTTTTTACCTTTTCTGCCATGGAATTAAAGACTAGATCCTTTTGATCGGTAACATCACCATAAATATTTTCCACTAATTTTTCAAACGACAAATAGAATTTTTCAGCGCTTTTGAGCTTCGCGCTGTCGCTGATAATGCTTGCCTTTGTCGGTTCGGCGGCAGTACTTGCTGCGGACTGATTGGCTGCATACTCTTCCAGAATCTCCCCATCGCAAAAAACTTCGCGGAATTCCCAGTCTTTTAAGCTCTTGATAAGGCCGGAATTGAAGGGCATCTCCGGAGCGGCCAGTACAAACTTGCTGTCCAGATATACGGTTTCAGAGAAATAGCTGTCCTCTGGGATTTTCTCAAGTTGGATTTTTGTAACCGCGCTTTCACTCAAAGACATTGCCAATTCCTTTTTTCTCTACTATAGTAATACCACTATAGTCCCATTATAGGAGTATTTGCTTGAAATTCCAATACTTTTTTATACTGTTTAACATTCTTTTACTCATTTTTTTGGCAATAATAATCTTCAGCCCGGCTCTTTTCCTCACGAATTATAGCTCGATACCGATTGATCAGGGTTCCTCATTGACCTCCCTGTTCTGGCGTTCTAACTGGATTCTGATGGTTATTTTGGCTGCTATAATGGCGGGGTTTGACGTGTTTTATTTGCGTAATCGTAGGCTCTATGCCCTTTTGGAAAAAGAGGATTGGCCTGCCCTGGTAACCTACCTGGAAGACCGGGTTATACGGCAGGGGAAATATACTCCCCGTCTGGTACGGCTTTTGGCTAATACTTACCTTGTTCTTTCCGACTCATCGGCGGTAATGAGCCTGGAAAATAAAGCAGCCATGGCAAAGCCTTCGCTGGTAGACAAAAACGCCTTGATTTTTGGCACTGCCCGTGTTCTGGGGAGGGATTTTACCGGGGCTGTCCGTTTTTTTGAAGCCAGGCAAAACAGCGTTAATTCGGGGCAGCGCCAATGGGTTTGCTGGTATTTTGGTTTTAGCCTGTTTTTGAGCCGCCAATATGATAAAGCTGCGGAAGAGTTCTCCCGCCTTGCGGAGGTCAGCAATGACGGAATAATCACCGGATTGTCCGCCTATTTTCTTTCAACAATTAGCAAGAAATCCGCGCCGGAAAAGCTCAAATCCCTTAATGAGGATGCGATACACGGCAAGGAACGGGTGCTTAAAGCCTTGCCAACACAAAAAAACTGGACTAAAGAGACTGGCAGGATAAATGGTGAAATACATATCGCGGTTCTTTCTCAGCATATTGAAGCTGCGGGGAAATGGCTATATAAGGGGTCAGAATGAGAGTTTTTGAGAAGTCCTCCAAACTGGAAAATGTGTGCTACGATATACGGGGGCCGGTATTAAAGGAGGCTAAACGCATAGAGGCAGAAGGTTTTAGGGTGATTAAGCTTAATATAGGCAATCCAGGTGCCTTTGGTTTTAACGCCCCTGACGAGATATTACACGACATGATAGTTAATTTGCAGAACGCCCAAGGGTATGGCGATTCTCAGGGGCTCTTTGCAGCCCGCAAGGCGGTAATGCAGGATTTCCAGTCAAAAGGCGTTCTGGATGTGGAGATAGACGATATTTTTATCGGCAATGGCGTAAGCGAGTTGATCATGATCGCCATGCAGGGGCTTTTGGATTCCGGTGACGAGGTACTTATTCCCATGCCGGATTATCCCCTCTGGACAGCGGCTGTAATCCTGTCCGGCGGAAAGGCGGTCCATTACATCTGCGATGAAGCTTCTGACTGGAACCCCGATCTTGACGACATACGATCAAAGATAAGTAAAAGAACCAAGGCCATTGTCGTTATCAATCCCAACAACCCCACCGGCGCTGTATACAGCAAAGAAACCCTGGAAGGCATTGCCTCCATAGCAAGGGAACACGAACTCATTATATACGCCGACGAGATTTACAGTCGTATAACGTACGATGAGGCAAAGCATTATCCGTTTGCCACCATTAACCCGGATATTCTGACCATCAGTTTTGACGGCCTTTCTAAAGCCTGGCGTGCCGCAGGCTTTAGGGCAGCATGGATGGTGCTTTCCGGCAACAAAAGGGCCGCGTCCGGATATTTAGAAGGGCTTGATATGCTGACCAACATGAGGCTCTGCCCCAATATGCCTTCCCAATACGGCATACAGACTGCCCTTGGAGGCTATCAAAGCGTCAACGAGCTTCTGCTTCCTGGCGGCCGACTAAAGGAACAGCGCGACACGGCTGTCAATCTGGTCAGCGCCATACCCGGCCTTTCTGTGGTTAAACCCAAAGGCGCACTCTACTGCTTCCCCAAGATTGACACCAAACGCTTCGATATAACCAATGATGAAAAATTTGTCATGGACTTACTAAGGAGCCAGCACCTTTTACTGGTTCACGGTACAGGCTTTAACTGGAAGGAAAGCGATCATTTTAGAATAGTGTTCCTGCCCGACAAGGAAACCCTTACAGACGCTGTTAGGCGTCTGGGGAAATTCCTGGAAACGTACAAGCAGGAACAATAAATCGTGCTTACTGCATCCGCATTGTTACGGAGTAGTTAGGGAGACCGCTCCTGACAATTTGCATAACCAAATCGGTCGAGGTCAGAGGTTTTACGAACCGGTACGACCTTCCTGATTCAGGACAGGTAAAAGAAATACCAGGCTGGGTTCCATCCATGAAGACGCTAAAGGCATTAATTGTTTTGGTGGAAAAGTCGTATAAAACCGTTCCGTCGGTACTCAGAATCCTGATATTGTTCGATGAGAATTCCCATACCGCGTCATAGTTGGGGTCCAGCCATTTCCCTACAGGGAAAGCCCCTATGTTAATGGGATCCGCAGACAGCGATACAGCCGCCATCAGAATGATGAGGACTACAAGCAATTTTTTCATTTTTTTCTCCTTGAGTTTAAATGTTCATTGACTCTAAAAAAGAAATAGGCAATTGTCAAATAACCCAGGCGGAATTTGCGGCTGATATTATTAATATGTCGAAAACAAGAGTGGACTTATTAAAAATAATACTAATTATTTCTCTTCAAAGTTAAATACCCCGTCCCAATCATCTGCTGGCGGGTATTGAATAAACTGCTGGCAGCGATCTAGATAGAGAAGGGTAGGGCCGTCTTTTGGTGTAATTTTTAGTATGTGGGCAAATGCTTTTTCAGCATCCGTCCAGTTTCTGGACTCAAAAAGGCCAAGCGCGTTATGGAAAAGGGCTGTTTGTTCATTCTGGACTGACGAGGCATCTGCCTTTGTTTCCAATATTTCGTGAATACGTACCGGTTCGTTTATACCGACAACCCTGATCCGGTCAAGCCGCCGGGTAAGAATCCGTCCCTGCGTTTCTTTAATCGTATCTTCCGATGCCAGAATCCAGGTTCCGTATTGCTTATTCACCCCTTCCAGCCTCGCCGCCATATTTACCGCGTTACTGACAATGGTGTAATTCATTTTCTTTTGGGTGCCCATGTTTCCCACAACCATATCGCCCGAATTGATCCCCATCCGAGTATAGAGCGGAGAAGGGCTCAGGCTGTTTTCCGCAATGTAACTATTCACTTCCTTTTCCAGGCGCCTCATCAAAATTGCTGTCAGACAGGCTTGCAGCGCATGATCGGGACGAGGGATAGGCGCGCCGAAAAAGGCAATAATGGCATCGCCTTCGTATTTGTCAATGGTTCCGTTACTATCAAGAATGACATCGCTCATGGTGGAAAGATAATAGTTGAGCAGTTCGACAAGTTTTTCTGGGCTTAATGTTTCGGCGATGCTGGAAAAACCCTTGATGTCGGTAAACAGGGCGGTCATGTACCTTTTTTCCCCGCCGAGATGGAGGCGGGTGGGATCGGTAACAATTTCCTCAACCACATCTTCCGATAAATACGTGGAAAAAGCCCTTCGCAAATTGTTGTTAAAGTACTGGAGCTTGATATGGGCCTCTTCAATTTGTATGGCCTTTCTGCGGTAGAGCAGCATATTGATGACGCCAAAGAGTATCGAAACCGGAATGGTGATGAGCTGGAGTATCGTCAGCTTCCGCGCCTCTTCGTACTTACTAAGAATAAACTCATCGCTGGCATCCACAGCGGCAACACAGTAGAAGTTTCCTTCTCTATCGTATACTGGGGCGAACCCAGTGATAAGGCCTTTCCAGGCAGGAGTATAGTTACCCAGGTCCGTTGCGCCGGTAATTCCCAGTAGTGCGTCTCGTTCAACAACTTCTTCAATTTTTAAAAAATATCCGGGGTCAACCTTGGTTGCCGGATCAAGGTCATTATCAACGATGTATTGCAGTATACCGTTGCCATAATCCCGCCAGTAGAATGCATATTTGACATTGTATTCCTCGGCGAATTTGATTAGCCGCTGCTTTATTTCCTCATATTCCGGCCTTAGCGTATCCTCAACCGTGTGGTAGCGGTCAAGTTCTTCAACGCTGATCAAGGTCGAAAGTGCCCGTGCCGAAGTTATTAAATGGCTCTGGGTTAATTCGGTGATTATATCTGCATAGACGTTTGTCTGCCTGTTTACAAATTCCGAAACGAAGAGCAGTATCAGCGAGGAGACGAAAAACAGGCCCATTATGAGCTTGAGTCCGGCAGCTTTTGCAAATCCATTTATATCGCCAGAAATTTTCATTCTTTTAGCCTCTAATACATAATATAATAGTATTATTTTATCATATAGTATAGAAAGCTTGACGGATTCAATAAAAAATGGTAAATTCGTCATTACAATGGTGAATTTTATATAAAATACGCTATTATAATACCTATTTGAGAGGTACCTGTGCAATGAATGGAATTGAAAGAATACTAAATGGAAAGATAGTGGACTACTTAAAGACACCCCAAAAAGCAGCCCTTGTCTACGGTGCGCGGAGGGTTGGCAAGACTGTTCTCCTAAACCAGGTATTAGAAGGATACGGGAATGCAGCCCTTCTTCTGAATGGCGAAGATTACAATGCGCAGGCACTATTGAATGAAAGAAGCGCTGCAAATTACCGTCGCCTTTTAGCGGGGAAAGACATTCTGGCTGTGGATGAAGCCCAGAGCATCCCAGACATAGGCCGAAAAATCAAACTTATCCTTGATGAAGTCCCCGGCATCCATGTTATCGCAAGCGGGTCTTCGTCGTTTGAGCTTCAGAACATGGCAGGCGAGCCCCTTGTGGGCAGAAGCTCGACGTTTTATCTAACACCGTTTTCTCACAAAGAGATTGCAGCCGGGGAAGATGCGCTAACGACCAGGCAGAATCTTGAAAGCCGGCTTATCTACGGTTCATATCCGGAAGTAGCGCTAATGGAGGCGCCTCGGCAAAAAGAAGAATATTTAAGGGATATTGTGGGAGCTTATCTTCTGAAAGATATTCTCGTACTGGACGGGCTGCGCAATTCCTCGAAAATGCGGGACCTGTGCCGTCTTATAGCCTTTCAGGTGGGCAGCGAAGTCTCCTGCGAAGAATTGGGGAGGCAGCTTGGCATGAGCAAAACAACCGTGGAAAAATACCTCGATCTTCTTTCCAAAGTTTTCGTAGTATATCGTCTTGGCGCTTATGCGCGGAATCTCCGCAAGGAAGTCACAAAAGCAGGGAAGTGGTATTTTTTCGATAATGGCATTCGCAATGCTGTTATCGGCGACTTTTCCCCCCTTGCCCTGCGTAAGGATATCGGCGCGTTGTGGGAGTCCTATCTTATTAGTGAACGTTTTAAAAATATGTACAACGCAGGAGCGTTGTGCAATTTTTATTTCTGGCGGACCTACGACCAGCAGGAGATCGATCTTGTGGAGGAATCGGGCGAGGATCTCTCCGCGTTTGAGTTCAAGTGGGGTGGCAAATCCCCAAAAATTCCCGCAGCCTTTGCCGGCGCATACCCTCACGCTTCCTACAAAGTTATAAATAAAGACACGTATCTTTCGTTTATATCTGATTTTGGATAGATATAGCAAAATTTCATGAAATGTAGTAGAATGGGCTTAATTGTCAAAATTGAAAAAGAAGGAGATAAATATGAAAACCGAATCAGTTATTAAAACAGTAGTAGCTATCGTTATAGGCGCGGTACTTTATTTTGTGCTTTTTCGCTTTACCTCAATTGATACACCGGTTGAAAACACCAGCATTAACTTTGGCATCGCGATTCCTGCGGCCTTTGCCGCTATTTTTGGGCCTGTTGCGGGGTTCCTGATTGGCTTTATCGGCCATGTTTTGACCGACTTCTCCTATGTTTTGATCGACTCCTCCGGGGAAGCAAAAATATGGTGGAGCTGGGTAATTTCCTCCGGCGTTTTTGGCTGTATAATAGGCCTCTTCTGGAAATCCTATAAGGTTGAAGATGGCGGATTCGGCCTCAAACAGTGCCTTGCGTTTAATGGCATTCAGATTGTTGCCAATGTACTGGTCTGGGTGTTCCTTGCACGGACCTTGGACATGGTCATATATAGTGAGGCTTTTGATAAGGTAAGCCTTCAAAGCTTTGCAGCCGCTCTTTTTAACAGCGTGGTAGTGCTGGTAATTGGCTCCCTCATCATTTTAGTCTATTCAAAAATAATTAGTAAAAAGGGCAGTACGAAGACAGAAGCTTGAATTGTTATTTTGTTACATTTTTTGTACCCGTGAAACTGCTTCGCAGTTTCTTTAATCGGGCACAAAAAAACGTTGTATAGTGTGATATCTACTGATTCACTCTTGTCCAGTTTGAGCTGTTGGCATTGGGACGGGTATAAGTCCCAGCAGCCCTGCGGTAGTTGTTATAAGTGCTCTCGAAGTAGCTGCCGAATGATGGAGAATTACCAGTTGCCAGTGTTACATCTGCCCCTATGGTAATTCTAGTAATTTGGTTGCTGGAAAATGCGGACGATCCAATAGTAGTAACGCTGTCGGGGATGGTGACGCTGGTCAGTTGGTTCTCGGCAAACGCGTATTCCCCAATGGAGCTAACTCTATTGCCAATGGTGACGCTGGTCAGTTGGTTGTCATAAAACGCACTTCTCTCAATCACAGTAACGCTGTCTGGGATGGTAATGCTGGTCAGTCCGATGCTGCTAAACGCACTCCTCCCAATCACAGTAACGCTGTTTGGGATGCTTACTGAACCTGTTTTCGCTGTCGGCCATTGAATCAAAGTAGCAGCGTTCTTATCGTACAAAACCCCGTCAACCGAACTGTAGCTTGAATTGTTGGGAGAAACATTTATAGCTGTTAGCTCAGGGCATAGAACAAAAGGCGCATACTCAATGCTGGTCACTCCGGCAGGGATGGTAACGCCGGTCAATGGGTTTTCGGAAAACGCCGCGCCCCCAATGGAGGTGACGTTGTTAGGGATGGTGATGCTGGTAAGTTTGTTATTGGAAAATGCGCCGTTCCCAATTTCAGTTACACTGTTTGGGATGCTAACGCTGGCCAGTTGGTTGTTGGAAAACGCACCGGCGCCAATGGAGGCAACCTTATTGCCGATGGTGACGCTGGCCAGTTGGTTGTTGGAAAACGCACTGGCACCAATGGAGCTAACGTTGTTTGGTATGGTAACCTTGGTCAGTTGATTCTGAGCAAACGCCCTGTCTCCAATGGAGGTAACGCTGTTTGGTATGGTAACGCCTGTGCCGATCAGTTGGTTCTGGGCAAACGCATCATCTCCAATGGAGGTAACGCCGTTGGGTATGGTTGCGCTGATCAGTTCTTTGCGCCTGAACGCTTCATTTCGAATAGCGGTAACAGAAACGCCGTTTACATTGCCAGGGATAACTACCTCTCTTGCGGCCCTGTACAATCCTGTAATGGTAATAGTCCCATCTCTTACCTCATAGGTAAAGTCGTATGCCGATGTTGCACGCGGTGAAGTTGCCCAGTTGCCTGACTCGCTGTCCTTGCTGCTGCACCCCGCCAAAACCAGCCCTAGCACCAGCACCATTACCATTCCTGACCGGAATCTTCTGTTTGCCATTGTCTTCTCCTTACTCATAGAAAGCTCCTTTTTTATCTTCTAAAAGATTGCCTTTATCAATTTCAGGCACTTTTCTGTGACCTTTGAGCATTTTAGTAACTTTTTTATTTCTTCTTATGATAGTACCTAAAATGATAAATTTCTTACAATTATTATGTGCGAATTGATGATTGATGTCAACAGTGCAGCGCGCCCTACGCTGCCTGTTCAATTACCTCATGCTGGCTTTTGCCATCTCAAGTAGCTCGCGAGTAGTGTTGTCATCAGGCTTGAACTTCAAAACCATCTCAAAATCTGGAATTGCGTGGGCGTAATCCCCTTTCTGATCATACGAAATACCGCGTTTTTTGT
>JAIRUO010000228.1 GCA_031254385.1 Treponema sp.
TGCTGCGCATTCGTCCCCTAAAGCTTACACGCAGCGGCATCAAGAGGGGAACCTTCGCCGCTAAGCGGCTCGGTTGAGTATACCATGCCGCCTAAAGCAGTCCCTAGTCCCCTAGTCCCTAATCCCCTAGTTCCTTTCTTCCGCTTTTTCTTCTTTCTTGAGGGCAATGCGGTCTTTAATGTCCATTATCCCTATAAATATTGCGATTAGTCCTATAAAGGCAGCCAGTACCGGAAGGAAGCCGCGAAGAAAAGCGATGACTTCATCCCACCATCCCAAACCTGCCGGAATACAAGCTATAACAGCGGCGGCAATAACAATCAAACCAATAAGAAGGGCCTTCATCGTTCCTCCCGTACGTTTTTATTTTGATGATGAAAATACTTCCTTATTACCATGACTGTAAAGGCAGCGATGAAAAATGCGGTGGGCAAACAGGGAAATATAATGGAAAGCACCGGCATGGAGCCTGTGGAGAGCAGACTTCCCCCGGCTATTCCTAAAAGTACCAAAATAGAATAGACAGTGTCCACATAAGCGGCGATTGCGCCTATTACCATGAGCATCCAGGCCAGATCTCTGGTTTTTGACCATAGCAGAATCGCCAAAAAAGCTGCCAGAGCGCCCAGGGACAAACGGCTGATTATATAAACAAGCTGCCCAGAATCCATAGCTTTAGTATCTCCATTTTGGGGTTATATGTCAATTAATCGCAACAATGCGCTGCTCATTATGCGAAATGTAAGCGTTCTCAAGAAGCTCCGTAAGGGCTATGCCTCTATCTAGGTCAAAGGGAATGGGCATTGCCTTTTCTATACCATCAAGCCAAAGGCGTATGGGCAAAGGCAGAGGGGACGGAAGCTTTTCGGGTATATACCAGCCGTCCTTGAACTTGTTTGAACGCACTTTGATTTCATTGCCTACTTGCACCACCGCGCCTTCGGTACCAAGCAGTTCAAAGCAGTTGGCCTGATAAGGTGAAATAAACGAAGTTTCCAGTACGGCGATGGCCTTGTTCTCAAACTCCACCACAGAAACGGCGTTGTCGTCCGGTACCTGGGCAGGCGCGCAATTGGTGTTGAACATGGAGACTATGCGCTTTGGTTTTCCCAGAAGGTACGATGCTATATACATAGGGTGACAGCCCAAATCCATCATGGCCCCTCCTCCTGCTTTCTCCACATCATACCAGTAATCGGGAAGCCAGCCCAAAAGCGATCCGGCATGGGCGTTACGCATTCTCATAAAGTGGATTTTCCCAAGCCAGCCCTCATCAATAGCCTGTTTTGCCAGTTGCGCCAAGGAGTGGGTAAGCTGAGGAAAGGAAATGCAGAACTTTAGGTTATTTCTCCTGACAGCCTCTGCAATGGCTTTGCAGTCTTTAACGGTAGTTGCCAGTACCTTCTCGGTAAAGATATGTTTGCCGGCATTGGCGGCAGCCGTCATCACGTGGCAATGATCCGTGGTTGGTGTGTCTACTACAACCGCGTCCACATCGGGACGGCCCAGGGCTTTTGCGAGATCCGGCTCAAAGGCAACGCCCAGTTCATTGGCCCAATTTTTGCCGCGTTCAGCGTCATCGTCCCATACGCAGCTTACCTTTGCGTCCGGCTGGGCATTTATTGTACGCGCATACTCGGCTGCATGTACATGCCATTTAGATAACATCAATACATTAACCATTGACTTTCCTCCAAGTATTATTATAACTGTATTTTTTTCGGCGGTCTATTGGACTTGTTTGAGACCCCGATGGGTCTCTCACAGTCCTTACATTTTTTCGGGCTAATGCCCTACAAAAATGCGTTTTTATATGGAAGTTGTTCTGAAACTGAAGTTTCCGAACAACTCTATTTTTCACGGCACAGTTCATGTATAATATGAAAATGAAAACTTCAGAAACTAATAAACACGGGCTATGCCCAAAACGCCTAAAAAATGTTGATGCCTACTTACAGCGCATTGTAGATCAGGGCAAGGTGGCTGGCGCGGCTGGAATGATCATACGCCGTGGCGAGGAAGCCTATTGTTCCAGTTTTGGCATGAGGGATAAGGCGGCCAAGGCGTGCCTGGAAAACAACGCTATTTACCGCATCTGGTCCATGAGCAAGACTTTTACCATTGCCGCAGCCATGACCCTTTACGAAAAGGCGTTCTTTAGGCTACACCAGCCCATTGCGGATTTTCTGCCCGCATTTAAGGACATAAAAGTTGCGGAGGCCGATAAACGGGGCGTTGTAAACCTGGTCCCCGCAAAAAGGCCCATCACCTTTGAGCATCTTTTTACCATGACCTCCGGCATACCCTATCCGGGAACCGGCAGTTATTCGGCCTTAGCCATGGGTAAAATTAACGAAAAGTCGATAAACGACGCAAAACGGGGTAAACCCTGGAACACGGCAAAAATGGTGGACGAGGCGGCCAGGACTCCGCTCTGTTTCCACCCTGGGGAACAATGGATGTATGGATTCTCCCATGATGTGCTAGGACGGCTTATTGAAGTAATTTCCGGCAAGACTCTGGGAGCATACCTTTCTGAAACAATTTTCAAGCCTCTGGGTTTAAAGGACACAGCTTTTTATGTGCCCAAAGAAAAACAGAACCGTGTGGTAAAACCTTACAACCTTGGGCCAAAGGGACTGGTAGAAATAACGGACCTGGGCCAGGACAACGCTGCCCCCAATCCCCCTGCCTTTGAATCTGGCGGCGGCGGACTCTGTTCCACCATGACTGACTGCGCCCGTTATGCGCAAATGCTGCTGAACAACGGCAAGCTGGGGAACGAGCGCATACTTTCCCGAAAAACCATTGAACTTATCAGGGCCAACCACTGCGATGTTTCCATGATGCGGCCTTCTTTCTTTGGCCACATGACAGGCTACGGATACGGCCTTGGCGTAAGAACCATGCTGAACACCTCGGAAGCCGGGCTCAACGGCTCTGTGGGCGAATGGGCATGGGACGGCTATATGGGCACTTATTACTGCATTGATCCCCAGGAAGAAATGACAGCCTTGTTCTTTATTCAGCTGGTATCGGGAATCAACGCTGATCTTCAGCGCGGTTTTGTACAGACCGTTTACAGCACTATCGATGACTAACGATTATTACTTCATTTACAGGTAACACTATGTATTCGCTTTCAAAAGAGGAATTACGTTCTTTCCTTGTTAAATATCATTGCCTTGACAACTACAACAGCCTTTCGCAAAAGAAAAACGGCGACCTATTAAGTCCTTCTTCGCAAATAAAAGAATTATTGAGGCGCATTGGAAGCGTTCAGTATGATCCGCTGAATGTAGTGGGACGCAATCCTGATCTTGTTTTCCAGTCCAGGGTTTCTGGCTACCATACCGATGTATTGAACGAGCTTCTTTATACGAAACGTACTCTTATTGATGGCTGGGACAAGGAAATGTCGATATACCTGACCGCTGACTGGCCCAATTTTTCGAGAGTTCGAAAACGAAGGGAAGAAGGCGCACGATTGACACTTGATTATCGCAGGCAGAAAGAAGCCCTATCGTACCTTCCGCAAATTTTGGAAGAAATCAAAAACCGGGGGCCTCTTTCTGCGCGTAACATAAAACTTGGTGCCTGCGAAGCTGGCCGCTGGGGGCACAGGCAGGTTTCAGGAGCGGCCCTGGATTATCTCTACCATGCGGGAAAGCTGGGAATAAATAATAAACAGAATGCTCAAAAAGTATACGGCCTGATTGAAAACCTTCTTCCGCAAAAAATCCTTGATGCGCCAGATCCTTTTCCAAACGATGATGCTTTTTTAGAATGGTATGTGTTCCGCAGGATCGGAAGTATGGGTGCACACTGGCTAAGGAACGGAGGCGGCTGGCTAGGGTCTTATATAGGCGATTCTGCTTTGCGAAAAAAGACTTTTGCAATCCTCGAAGAAAAGAAACTCATTGTTCCGATCAAAGTTCCCGAAATAAACGAGACTTTTTACATACGCCGCAAGGATGTCTCGTTGCTAAACAAAAAAGACGATTATGACGAGGCCATAAGGATTCTGGCGCCTCTTGACAATATGCTCTGGGACAGGCTTCTTGTCAAAAAGTTGTTTGACTTTGAATATACCTGGGAAGTTTATGTGCCGGAAGCCAAACGCAAATACGGCTACTATGTTCTGCC
>JAIRUO010000262.1 GCA_031254385.1 Treponema sp.
TGCACCCGCCGCTTACAGCGGCTTTCCGCGGCAAGCCGCGGGGTATCAAACCCTTTTTTGATCTCACACGCTCGGTCATGCCGTGCAAGCACGGCGCGACACTCGCTTAGTTCGTCAATGAATAGCCCGGCCCTTGTATTTGAAAACTTCACTTTCAAGTACAGGGCCCAGACTGAACCTACTCTAATCGATATAAACCTGAGGGTAATGCGGGGAGAGAAAATCCTTATCCTCGGCCCGTCGGGTTCAGGTAAATCAACGCTTATCCACTGCATTAACGGAATTATCCCCCATGCCATGAAGGGCGAAAGCAAGGGCAGCCTTACCATTCTGGAAAAAGACATACAGAGCCTTACTATTTTTGAAATATCAAAGATGGCTGGCACTGTGCTACAGGATACGGACGGCCAGTTTGTAGGGCTCAGTTCGGCGGAGGACATTGCCTTTGCCCTTGAAAACGACTGCGTACAGTCCGGTGAAATGCATGAACGTGTTTCAAGAACAGCAGCACTAGTTGACATGGGCTCTCACCTTGCAAAGAGTCCGCATGATCTTTCTGGCGGCCAGAAACAGCGCATATCAATGGCCGGAGTTCTAGTGGACGATGTCGAGATACTTCTCTTTGATGAGCCATTGGCAAATCTTGATCCCAACGCAGGCAAAGATGCGATTGAACTTATCGACGAGCTTAAAAAAAAGACAGGCAAAACTATTCTGATAGTGGAACACCGGCTAGAGGATGCCATTCACCGGCCTGTGGATCGCATTGTGGTGATGGATAAAGGCAGGATAGTTGCTGACACAAAACCTTCGGAACTGCTGGCATCCGGGTTGTTAAAAACTATTGGCATACGGGAACCTTTATACTTAAGCGCGCTAAGGTACTCAGGAATTACGATAAGTAAAGAGATATCGCCAGAGCTGCCTGGCGCCCTAAAAATTGATTTCCAGCCCCTTAAAAAATGGGATGGACAACTAAGCGCGGTCGATCCTATGCTCATTGACAATTCGGAGGTCAATGGAGAAGAGCCGACCCCGTGCATTGTAGTCCGCAACATACGTTTCCGTTACACCGATCAAAGCGTATACGCCCTTAATGACGTTTCTTTTTCTGTTGCACCCGGCGAATGTGTAGGGCTTGTAGGGAAAAACGGCTCTGGCAAATCAACCATGGCCAAATGTATCTGCGGCTTTGTGCAACCAGATTCTGGAACTATATCACATAACGGAAAAGACCTGGCCCCTCTTTCTATTATGGAAAGGGCAGAAAGGATTGGCTATGTTATGCAGAACCCAAACCAGATGATTTCGTTCCCCATGATCTTTGATGAGATTGCATTTGGTCTTAGGAACAGGGGAATTGCAGAAACAGAAATCAAAACAAAGGTCTACGATGTCCTTAAAACCTGCGGCCTCTACCCTTTTAGGAACTGGCCCGTTAATGCCTTAAGCTACGGTCAGAAAAAACGGCTAACCATTGCGTCCATTCTGGTATTAGAGCCTTCACTTATGATCCTTGATGAGCCTACAGCGGGACAGGATTACAGGCATTACACGGAATTCATGGAATTCCTTATGGCACTTAGCCAGGACAGAATATCGCTCATTCTGATTACCCATGACATGCACTTGATGCTGGAATATACGACTAGGGCAGTAGTTCTTTCCGAGGGCTTATGCGTTGCCGATGATGAGCCTTCCCAAATACTCAGCGATGACGTGATCATAGAAAAGGCCAGCCTTAAGCGGACTAGCCTTTACAATCTTGCGCTTAACGCCAACCTTCCCGACCCAAGAGCTTTCGTAAAACGCTATATTTATTTCGATAGGAAGAACAGGGGCAGAGTATGACAGGTCGCAGAATGTTAGCCTACATCGAGGACGATTCCCCTGTTCATGCTCTCTGCGGGGCAACAAAACTGGTTGTCTTTCTTCTCTGGTCTATACTTGTAATGGTGAGTTTTCAAACCCCCATACTCCTTGCCTTCGCAATACTGGGACTTGTTCTTTTTCGAGTTTCAAAAATCCGGTTTAGGGATATTTCATTTATTTTCAAAATGATATGCTTCTTTCTTATACTGAACCTGGCGGTTGTTTATCTTTTTTCGCCTGAGCAGGGCGTAATAATTTACCAGACAAGGAATGTTATTTTTGAGGGGAAAGGCCGCTTTACGCTTACCACAGAGCAGCTTTTTTATGAATTTAATATATTACTCAAATACTTTACCATTATTCCCCCGGCCATACTATTAATGGTAACTACCCACCCAAGCGAATTTGCCGCATCTTTGAACCGTATAGGCGTCCCCTACACGGCGGCTTACTCGTTCAGCCTGACCTTGCGCTACATCCCTGACGTTCAGCGGGACTTTGAAGCGATTACCCAGGCTCAGCAGGCCAGGGGCCTTGAGCTTTCAAAGAAGGCTTCTTTTATAAAACGGCTAAAGAGAACAGTACCGCTACTTCTGCCTCTGATTTTTTCTTCGATAGAGCGCATTGACGTGATAAGCCGCGCTATGGAACTCCGTGGCTTTGGCAAAAACAAAAAACGAACCTGGTATTCTGCAAAACCTTTTTCCAGGACGGACAAAATAATTCTGTTGATTAGCACACTGCTGTTCATAGCCGGCTTATGGTTTACTTTTCGCAACGGGGACAGGTTTTTTAATCCGTTTAGGTATATAACTATTTAAAAAATTTAACCACGGTATACTCAACCGAACCGCGTAGCGGTGTCGTATCAACGATACGCGGTTCCCCTCTTGATTTCACGGATAAGCACAGATAGACATGGATAAGAGAATGAAAAATTGCATTTAATCATCTTCATCTACATAATCAGTGGTTTTTATTTATTTAAGTGACAAGCACAGGAGCATTAACTACGTTTTAAACTACGGAAGGAATAAACACAGAGGGGTTATAATAGGAAATTCGTTTAACGCAGTTTTGTGACAAATAATAAAATTCATTTATAAAGAGTTGTGCGAAATACCAAAAAAATTGTAAAATACTATTGACAGTAGAAAAATATTGGATATTATAGTGTGACGGAGACAAGATTTATGAAAAAAATAATAGACTTGTTTAATAATTTTATTTTTTAGCTGTACAAAAAAGGCAATACAACCAGAATTACTAATTGAAAATGAAGAAAATATAGTAATCCAAGTAATTGATGAAAAACATGTAGATGGAATGTACAATAATCCATTACTTGATTATAATTCTTATCCTGAGTTTGTATCATTGGGCTATAATTCCCTGAATAGATTAGGTTATGATAGGGATTTAGTAGTAAATAACTCATTTATAAATATAGATGGATATTCACATTATATAATAGGAAGCTCTGCCACTTTTAGCGGTGAGATCGGTTATAGTATAACCCTTCTTTTTGAAAAAGAACCCGGAAGATGGTTTGAATTATATATTTTTAGTTTTCTTGGTACACGATTACCTTATTCTAGAAGATATCTTGAAAACATGACAACTGATACAGATAAAAAAATATTTGTTGAATTTGAATATAATACTACTTACAATATTTCTGATGCTTCTGAGGCTGAAAGATATGAATATAAGTTTAACAGCGAAAATATTATTGAAAATATTGCTGAGTACAGTATGGCTGGATATGGGATTACATCAGGACGGATAGAAAAACTTGATAATGGCATTATGGTGTATTCCAAATATTCGAAAGAGACTAGAAGATATTATAATATTCATGAGGAAGAATTATTGGATTATTTTCTTAAAATATTTGTTGAAAAAATATTTTTTATGTTTAATCCTCAGAGAGGAATAAGTCAATTAGATGAATATAGAATAGATTATGAACGTTTATATAATAATGAGGAACATACACCCGTTGTTATAGATATTTTAAATAACATGACGAGAAGAGAATTGGCTATTTTACGTAATTGCCTATATGCTAATCATGACTATAGTTTTAGGAGCGAAAAATGGATAAGTTTTTTTCAAAAGTATTATGATGCAAATTATCAAGGAATTGCAACAGAAGAAGAAGCACTAAATGCATTCAATCGCAATGAAAAATGGTTATTAGATATAATAATAGAAATAGAAAAAATATAGATGAAAA
Source organism: Treponema sp. (assembly GCA_031254385.1). The sequence continues at coordinate 4,112 of JAIRUO010000262.1, forward strand.
AGGTACTTCGCACAACAGGATTGTATACGCGCCTGTCTGCATAGCAGACAGGACGCCCCTTCGGGGCTCGGGCTCCGAAAAACCGCAGTCGGGGTGGACTATAGTCCAACGACTAAAGTCCGGTCGCCCTTTGTGGGTTTTCTCTCCGCATTCAGCCTTTTATGGTAAAATTACTTAAAACACCATTGACAAAATAATTAATTTATAATTATATTGTATTTATGAGAATTGTGTGGGATGAGGCCAAGAACCAAGAGAATATAAAGAACCATAAAATCTCGTTTCAAGAGGCTGAAACGGTATTCTATGATCCGAATGGCAAAATAATACATGATCCGGATCATTCCGATGAAGAGGATAGATTTATAATTTTAGGGTTAAGTAAAATGTTGAATTTATTGGTTGTATGTCATTGTTACAGGGAAAATGATGAAGAAATAAGGATAATAACGGCCAGAAAGGCCACAAAAAATGAGAAAAAAGGATATGGGGGACAATGAAATGAGAAGGGAATATGATTTTTCAAAAGCGAGGCCGAATCCGTATATAAAAAAACTGCGGAAACAAATTTCCATAAGGATCGATATGGACACAATAGAATTTTTCAAAAAACAGGCACAAGAAACGGGGGTAGCCTACCAAAATTTAATAAATCTATATTTATCGGATTGTGCAGTACATTCAAAGAAAATAAACATAGCATGGGAATAAAAAAAATATGCGCACATTGTGCCAGGCATCACTCCTCACCATCATCAAGATGGTAATCCACAAGCTTACGGTGCAAGGTCTTGCGGCCCAGGCCCAGAATATCCGCTGCCTTGGTCTTGTTGCCCTTATTGGCAGCTAAGGTATCGCGTATAATTATCTTCTCCGA
>JAIRUO010000006.1 GCA_031254385.1 Treponema sp.
TCCCACATATCAAAAAAGTTCTTCTTAATAAGAAATCCAATCATGGCTGTTTACCCACTTACCTAAAAAGAGGGCCCAGGGCGGCACAAGCCCTGTAGTCGGCACCTTCATTATCCATGCCAAAACTGTTCCAGTAACTGGGACGGTAAATATTTTCCGGCGCGACATTGTGCATGCACACCGGGATTCTCAGGATACTTGCCAGGGTGATAAGGTCATTCCCTATATGGCCGTAAGAAACAGAGCCGTGGTTTGCGCCCCAGTTTGCCATTACAGAGTATACATCCTCAAAGGGGCCTTGTCCATTGCAGCGCGGCGCGAACCAGGTAGTAGGCCAGGTGGGATTGGTACGAAGGTCCAGCTTGTCATGCACCTTATCCGGCAGGGTAACGGTATGGCCTTCGGCAATCTGGAGTACGGGCCCAAGCCCCTTGACCAGATTTAGGCGGCTCATGGTAACTGGCATATCGCCTTCCGAAATAAAATCGGAAGAATAGCCGCCGCCCCGAAAATAACCGAGTTCCGCGTAACGCCAGCTTACCGCATCAAGGCAGGCACCCGCTTCTTTTGGGCTTATTTCCCAGAAGGTCTTGATTGCCGGCTTGTTGTTCTTGCGCTGTTTGCCCGTGCCGTCAATGGCCGCCGATCCGGAATTTATAAGGTGGATAAGGCCGTTAGCTGCTTTGCCGTCCGGCTTCCACGCTGTTACGCGCTTAATTGCATCGGGGCTCCAGTAAGTCCTGACATCCGCAAAAATCTGCGCGGTTCCGGTAAGCAGGTAGCCAAAAAGCATGCAGACACCGTTAAGACCGTCATTTTCTGTAGCGACTATATAAGGGGATCGTATTCCGTTCCAGTCAAATGACGAATTAAGAATGGCCTCAAGGAAATCGCCATTGGGGAAATGGTCTGTCCACTGCCTCTGCCCCTGGAAACCGGCGGCTATCGCATTATGCCCCAGAGCCTCTTCGTCCAGGCCCCTTCGCTTTAGGTCGGGATTTCCAATCATCAAGTCCCGGACTATAATCGCCATTTTGACAACCGTTTTCCACGCCTCGTCCTTTTGCTTGCGGTCGTGCTGCTCCTTCTTGGGATTAACATCAGGGCCTTCCTTGCAGTTGGCAAGAGTCCATTCCAGGGCGCGTTTGTATTCGGAATTGGAATATATCTTTTCATCAAAACGGCGCACCAGTTCGGACATGTCAACGTATTCGTTCCGCATCCCCAGGTATTCCTGGAAAAAATCAGCGTTGATAATGGAGCCCGCAATGCCCATAGAAACAGATCCTATGGAAAGATAACTCTTGCCCCTCATCCATACCGCTGCCAGGGCAGAACGTGCAAATTGCAGCAGCTTGTCTTTTACGTCCGCCGGGATTTTGCTGATCTCCGACATATCCTGAACATCCCTGCCGTAGATTCCAAAAGCCGGAAGCCCTTTTTGCGAATGTGCGGCAAGCACCGCTGCCAGATACACCGCGCCCGGTCGGTCTGTGCCGTTAAAGCCCCACACCGCTTTGACCGTAAGGGGATCCATGTCCATGGTCTCCGAGCCGTAGCACCAGCAGGGCGTAACTGTCAGGGTTATTCCCACATTTTCGCGGCTAAACTTTTCCTGGCAGGCCGCAGCTTCGGCAACGCCGCCTATGCAGGTATCCGCGATTACACATTCTACAGCCTGCCCGTTAGGATGCTTAATATTTTCTGTAATGAGTTTTGCCGCAGCGAGTGCCATGCCCTTGGTTACTTCTTCCAGGGATTCCCTGACTCCGCGTCTGCGTCCGTCTATAGTAGGTCGTATACCGATTTTAGGAGGCTTGCCCTTAAAACGGTAAACCGGATCATTCATTATTAACGATTTTATATCAGCCATAATGCAATAGTAACCCTGATAATGCTCTCTTGTCTACTATTACCTCTTTGTGCCGCGAACCAGAGGTTCGATGTACCTTTGTGCCTTTGTGTGAGATATTAACTAAGCAGACCTACTGCTTTTTCACGTAGGCGAAAATAATATTCCGGTTCCAGCGGATAATGTTCAAAATGAATTTTATCAGGAAAGTCTTCATGGATAAGGGCCAGCACGGATTCCCTGCCAATTTTTTCTTCAAGCAGGCAGAGGAGACGTATGTCTTCAAAGCCTTCCCTATGAACTTCTCCCCGTATCGAGGAAAGCGGTTTTCCGTCTTCCCCTGGATACACCAGAAAAGGATCGCCCGCAGGCCATGCCAGGCAGCCGGATGCTTCAAGAAAGGGGTTTATGAGCTTTCGCGAATTTTGTGAATAGTAAAAATTATAGCCCCATTGCAAAAAGCCTTTGATGTTGAAATAGTACATCAATATTCCCATTGCCCTGGTACGGCTTGAAGGCATGGCGAAAAATCGGTTAGGGACTTTGTAATACTGTCCTGTGCAATAGTATACCCAAAGGTCAGGAATTCCTTCTTCAATAAAAGGCGCGGCGTGATTGACCGGTGGAATGGGATGAGTAACAATGCCTTCTTTATAAAACGCGATGTCGCTTAACGCATCAACCAGCAGGCTTCCTTCTACCAGTTTGGCAATGGTTTCCTTTGCTTTAAGGTAGTTTTCTTTTTGGTTTATATTCGGTTCATCAGAAACATGAAAGATAACATGATCTTTATTATAACCGTTATCTGCAAGAACTTTACGCAGTGTGGGAATAAACTGCTCTAGAAAATTTTGGTAATCATTGCTTCTGGCAGAAACATCCCATCCAAAGATGTTACTTATTTTTCCGTCATCCTTATTACGCGCAGTTATTTTCGGCGTATATTCCGCGCCCCATTGGGTAAAGAAGTGGGGTATCTCAATGTGGGTAATACTGTGCTTTTTGCACAGGCCGCACCAGCGAACCAATCTATCAAAACAGAATGAATACGCGCTACCGTTTTTTTCAATATCCACAAGCTGGACAGTAGGCCGTTCCCCGCCCGGTTCTGTATCCAGAGGAGGGGTAAAGACCGGGGTGAGCATACAGTTGATACCGTAGCGTTTAAGCATGGGTTCCATAAACGCCTCGATTATGCGCCAATGATCTTCGCTAAAGACCTCGACTTTGTAATAGGAAGAAAGACAATCAGTATGGAACCACTGTGTTTGAAGCAGCGTTTGTTGTGGAAGCGTATAAGGCTTAACATCTAGATATAAACATAGTTCCTTTTTAACGCCGGACGCTTCTGGGTCTACGGCTTTTCTGCCGTTGGGAAAAACTACTTCGTTCTGTGCTTCGATTTTTATAGTCACTTTATGCAGACCTGTCATGGCATTTGTGATGCCTGGAAAATCTATCCATATTGACCGGTACTGGTCGGTCATGGGCTTAATGGCATTTGTTTCCATTGGACAGAGCAGATCCGGAAAAAGCCCAGGCTCAGTGCTTAAATAGGCTGAATCCGTTGTTTCGTGGCATGGGTATTCAGCAGGCGTCAATTCCACCGAGCGGAATACTGGCGCGACAGGAGAGCCTTCAACGATAATGTTAAAGGGCGTAACAAAGGGCGCTGGTTTCTCGCCTTTTTCGCGTATGTATACCAGTTGCACTGCCGGGGTTATGCCTTCCAGTACCGGTATGGTTTTCTCTTTTATGGGACGAGGGCGTTTTAACGGGAATACTTTTTCCAGAGAATCTGCCAGATAGAAATCATATTTGTGCATAGATTATATTATCAGGAAAGCTCAAAAAATCTAAGAGGGGTTTTCAGAGCATACTAATCTGGTTACCATATATAAAATGACTGTGGAAATTCCGTTCTTCATGGCTTTTGTTGCTGGCCTGCTCTCATTTCTTTCGCCCTGTGTGCTGCCCCTGATACCCTCGTATTTCAGCATATTGGGAGGGGGCCATAGCAAAAATGGCGCGTCTATTTGGACAGCCGTTGCTTTTGTTTTAGGCTTTAGCGCGGTGTTTATCGCCATGGGTATACTGCTCAATACCGTTTTTTTTCTTATTGGCGGAATATCATTGTATATAAATATAGTGGCGGGGATTATCGTAATTATTCTGGGCCTGAATGTTATTTTTGATTTTCTCATCTTTCTTAATTATGAAAAGCGCCCGTTCCTGTATGGGAAAAAAACGGCATTCATCGCGGGCGTGGCTTTTGGCGCTGGCTGGACGCCTTGTGTTGGCCCTGTCCTGACAGCGATATTATTGATGGCAGGCCAAAGCGGAAAAATCCTAAGCGCAGTTTTTTACCTGGCCCTGTATTCGGCGGGAATGGCTCTGCCATTTATTCTGGCAGCCCTGTTCTTTGATTTTTTTATGAAGCAGATGGCGCGTCTTCGATCCGGCATGGTTATTATACGATATGTCAGCGGCATACTGCTTGTGCTCATTGGAATCATGATCCTTACAGGAAGATATTCCGCCTTGAACGGGCTTATACAAACAAATATTTTTAGGTATATTAATTGGGCAGAAGCACAGGCTCTTCCTTTTAGGCTTCTGGCTCAATTTTTTACATGGCTGCAAAATTTTTAGTACGGGATGAATAGGTTGAATATGAAGAAATACAATTTGCTTTTTGTTGTTTGCCTTTTGTTTCTCAATTCCTGTACGCCAAAGTCCCAGGCTGCTTATACGCCAGAATTGGTCAAAGCCTTTAACGAGGCAGGTTTATCACTGCTCAGTCAAAAAATTACCCCACGGGACTTTACTCTGCCTCTCTTGAGTTCCGAGTCAGTGCCTGAAGCTTTGCGGAAGGTTCAAAGTTTAAGTGCGCTCAAAGGGAAAGTGGTTTTTCTTAATTTCTGGGCCACCTGGTGCGGCCCCTGCCGTGTAGAAATGCCATCGATGGAAACTCTATATCTAAAGTATAAAGACAAGGGCTTTGAAATCCTCGCTGTAAATTCCGGCGAGCGTAATTCGGAAGTAATGTCATTCATGACGAGTTACGGGCTAAGTTTCCCCACGGTTCTTGACACAGATGGAACCGTTAGCCGCTTTTACGGAATCCAGGCCATTCCCACATCATACCTTATTGACCGCGAAGGAAATATGATACTCCGCCTGGTAGGAAGCATTGACTGGGACACGCCACAGATACACGCCGCCTTGGAATTATTGCTGGAACAATGAATATCAATTTTTAACAACGGATTACGCGGTATACTCAACCGAACCGCGTAGCGGTGTCGTATCAACGATACGCGGTTCCCCTCTTGATATACACGGATAAGCGAGATTAAAAATCCTCAAATCCTTATCCGTGTTAATCCGTGTAATCCGTGGTTATTTCTTGTGGGGTAAGTCACCCCTTCCCAAAAACCTCATTCGCCATTTCTTTTAATTGATCAATGGCGGCCTGATAGTTTTCTTTTAGCGCGTTCACGTTCTGGTTAAAGAACGCGACAAATTCCGGGTCCTGGAAAGGATCAAGGGTAATATGTCTTCCCAGGCGGCGGGCCAGTTCTTCTTCTTTTTGCCTTAGCTTGGGGGCGTACTGGCGTTTTATGGCCTCTTCGTACTGAGCGGCTTCATTCAGGTACTGCCTGAGTATCTGTGAAAATTGTTTTACCGTACTGTTAAAACGGCTGTCATTAAGAATTAGCTGAATTCCCCTGGCTGCTGTTTCGATGCGTAACAGATCGTCTTCCTTATCGGGAAGAACAAGCTGGGAGCTTAGTACGTCGAAGATGCCCTGCTTAAGGCTCTCTTTCTCGTCTTTGGGGCATTTCTTGATTTCATCTTCAAGGGACTTTTTAGGGTCGCCAAGAAATTCGTTAGCAAGTTTTTTCCCCTTCTGTTTTGCCTCAAATTGATTTATGCTGGTTTTATCGCTCTTTACAGATTCCGTTTTTTCCAGGGCTATTTCCAAAGCGCTTTTTATTCGTCCCATAATAAAATAATGTTAAATTATATTGGTATTTTTGTCCATTACGTAAAGAAAATCCACTTTTCTATCTCCTTCTTCAACTGGCACAGCGGGGACAACCTGAAGGTCCATACAAAGCCCTGCGGCCTTATATTCTACGCCCTTTAGTTCGACAAAAAAGCGGTCGTAAAAACCTCTGCCCCGGCCCAAACGGTTGCCCTGCCTGTCAAAGGCCAGGCCGGGGGTAATGATTAGGGCAGGGAAGTCTGAGGAATTCATCGGGTCTTTTGGAAGGGGTTCTATGATTCCAAAGGAGTTAATTTCCCAGGGCTTATCGTGAATGGAACTAAAATTTAGCGGGAATATGGTTCCCCCCTTGTCTGGAAAAAAAGAGTCTTGATAGGGTGGGGCAAGAGAGTCAAGAGCCAGAAGGTCTCTGGCCCTTACCTGGTAAAAACGGATGCGGCTTTTTTGCTTTAGTTCGTCTTCCTCAACACGGGGCAGAAACAATTTCTTGTTGTCATTTAGCGCAGCTTCCATTAGGGGCAGGGTATCTATTTCTTCATCAAAAATTGACATGAAAAGGAGTACGGTTTGAAACTCATGCCATAGAGGGCTAAGGGGGATCTGGGCCGCGGCTTTTAGCCCGGCTTCATGGAACTGTTCTTCCGGAATAGCGGCCAGAAGTTTTTTCATCTCCTGCCGCAGGGCGGATTTTTCCCCTTTCATAGCGGGAGCTTTGGTTATATTTTTCTGGTGCCGCCGGTTTTAATGCCGGCTTCGTACAGTTTGCCGCAGGCAATGTACATAGAAAGTTTGGTTCCGCCCAGAATGATGTCAGCATCTTCGGCCATTTCAATCATGTCCTTACCCGGCGCCTTTCCCCGGACAAAAACAATCGCGTGAATATCCAGGAGTTCTGCGGTTCTGATTACCTGAGGGTTTACAAGGCCGGTCAAGAGTATAACCTTGTCTTTAACAAAGGCCATTACATCACTCATTAAATCTGCCCCGCACGCTGAGTTTATTTCTAAACCGCCCTTATCTTCACCGCAAAAGAATTGTCCTTCCAATATTTGTACAGCTTCAGCTACTGTCATAATTCCCTCATTTATTCAACAAGATGATATAGGCTATCATAAAAAAAGGTCTGTAGCAACCCTACAGGTTGGCTCTTGCGGGTAAAAAAGATTAGGCTTTCTTAGCAAGTTCGGCAAATTGTGCGGATGTTTCTTTGAAAATATCTACCAGAACAGGGTCGAGCCAGGTTTCTTTTCCTTCAAGAATAATTTTTTCTGCTTCTTCGGTGCTGTAGGCTTTTCTATGGGGCCTTGAGGAGACAAGGGCATCATATCCGTCTGCCAAGGCCATGAGCCTTCCCAGCAGAGGTATATTCGTTCCTTTTAAGCCCTGCGGGTAGCCTGTGCCGTCCCATCTTTCATGATGGGTTAGAGCAATGGTTTTAGCGTAATTCAGGAAAACATTGTCTTTTGTTTCGGGAGAAATTTTGTTGATAATTTCAACGCCGTCAGAAGCATGTTTTTTAATCTCCTCAAATTCACTTTCGCTTAATTTTTCTTTTTTGTTAAGAATCCCTGCTTTAATCATACTTTTTCCCAAATCATGAAGCTGGGAAGCTGAAAGAAGGAACTGCAAATCCAGGGAACCAGCTTCTTCCTGGTACTGTTTTTTTGTCGCAAGAGCTTCAAGCAGAATTTTCAAATAAGCGCGGATACGCATGGCGTGGCCGGGCAAAGCCTGCTCCTCACGGAATTCCAGGAAATCTGCCAATGCCCCCAGAACGGTAATGATGAGCTCACTGTTTTCGGCGGAATATTTTAGAGTTATTTCCTGTAATTGCTGGTTGTACTTTTCAAGTTCCTTTTCCCTAAAAATAAGGAGCAGATGGTTTTCTATACGCTGGATTAACAGGGCCGGGGAAAAGGGCTTGGATATATAATCAATAGCGCCTAGAGAAAGCCCTTCCAGTTCGTTTCCCGGATCATCACGGGAGGTAAGGAAAATTACCGGAATATCTTGGGTCTTACGGCTGGCCTTAAGCCTGCGAATTACTTCGTACCCGTCCATCTCCGGCATGGCAATATCCAGCAGAATCAGATCGGGGGTTATCTTTTCGAGTATTCCCAGGAGCTTCTCGCCAGACGCGATAGGGTATACATCGTATTTGTCTTTGAGGATATTCTTTCCCATGGTAAGGCTGGCCGCGTTATCATCAACCAGCATGATTATCTGTCTTTCTTTTGCCATATAGCATGCTCCTTATTTGTGATAGAGCTCTGAATTCATTCTATATATTATACTATTTAATAAAATAATATACTATTTTTCTTACTTTAGCAACCGCTCCAGAATGGCGGTAAAATCAGAATTGTCGCACTGCTTTCTGAGCCAGGGAACGAGGTCAGCATCCGCCAAATAGTTGAATGCTTCAAGAAGGGCGATTTCGTCATCAAGGGTTCTGATGTTATAATTTTTCGCCGCCTCCACGATATTTGCGAGGGTTTCGCTGTCCGGACTGCTCAGGATCGGCTTGTTGTCTTCTACGGATATTTTGGTAAGCAGCTCCGTCAAACCCTCCAGGAGTTTTTCTATTGCCTTAATGAAATTTTCATGATTCTCCGCGACAAACGCCTTGTCCCCTGCCCGTGACCGATCTTCCAACTCTTTTGCCTTTACCCCGGCTTCGCTGGCGCCCAAGCTTAAACAGACGCTTTTTATGCCGTGAACGGTAGTACAATATGTTGGCATATCGTCGGAAAAAGAACCTTTAAGAGTTTCCAGAAGCTTTGGCGTGGAGTCAACAAAAGATTTTGCTACCTCAACCCATGTTTCCCAGTCCCATTCAATTTTCGAAAGGCCATCTTTTATATTTAGCCCGGCAACTTTTTCCCCTTCATCGATCAAGGTCTTGACTTGCGGGTCAGCAGAAGCTTCGAGCTTATTCTCCTCATTGGATTCTGGCTTTTTTTCACTTTTCTCTTCTTCTTGTTCTTTTTCTTGTTCCTTGTCCCGCAGCCAGTAGTTTATTGCCTTGTCCATCTGCACTATATCAATGGGTTTTGTCAAGAAAGCCTGGAACCCATTATTTAAAAAGATTTCCTCGTTCCCCACAATGGCGTTTGCAGTAAGCGCGATTATGGGTACTGTTCTGGCGTATTCTGAATTTGCGCCCAGTTCTTCGCGGATAATCCGCACTGTTTCTATGCCGTCCATTTCCGGCATCATGTGATCCATAAACACGGCATTGTATTTTTTTGTTTCATTTCGAATACGGTCAATGGCTTCAAACCCGCTGGTAACGCAGTCAACAGTAAGTCCGTAGGGCTTCATGATGCCCCTGACTACCGCCAGGTTGGTCGGCATATCGTCTACCACCAGAACCGAAGCATAAGGTATCCAGGCCCGTACCAAATTCTTGTCTCTGGTTCTGCGGATGACGCTATACTTAAATGAAGAAAGCTTCTGCGCAAGTTCTTTACCTATGGTTTTGCTGTCAAGGGATTTCTGCTGTATCCTTGCGGTAAAAACGCTACCCTTGCCATATTCGCTTTTTACCGTAATGGAACCGTTCATCATTTCGGCCATTTTTCTGGAAATGGAAAGCCCAAGTCCTGTGCCTTCTATCTTCCGGTTGCTCTTGGTGTCTACCTGGTTATAGTCGCTAAAGAGTTTGATGAGGTCCTTTTCTTTTATTCCTATTCCAGTGTCTGTCACACTACATTCAAGCCATACATTATCTCCATCCCGCTCTGAAGTTATACACAAATCAACAGTACCGCTCTTGGTATATTTAAAGGCATTGGAGAGCATATTATTCAGTATTTGTTTTATCCTAAGCTCATCGCCAAAAAGCCGGGCAGGCAAATTTTCGTCTGGGAAAAGGCGGAACTCAATGGGCTTGTTTCCGATGCGTCCTATATTAAGATTGATCGTGTCATTGATAAGGCTAGGGAGATCGTATTCTACAGGTATAAGTTCCAGCTTGCCTGATTCAATTTTTGAAATATCAAGAATGTCGTTAATGATCCCCAGAAGGATCATTCCCGAATCGTGGATTCTTTCTATATTTTCAGTACTTTCTTCTGTAAAATCATCGGCAGCCAATTCAAGTTCCGAAAAGCCTATAATCGCGTTAAGGGGGGTGCGTATCTCGTGGCTCATATTCGCGAGAAATGCGGATTTGGCGTGGTTAGCTGATTTTGCGCTCTCCATCGCGATTTCCAATTCTTGCTGAAGCTCTTCCGATTTTATAAGGCTATTCCGCATCCCTTTTGCAATTTCGCCGCGCTGAATAATGCCTACGGCGAGCAAACCCCAGGTGCGCAAGGTATGCTCTTCGGCCTGGCTAAAAATACGCCGTGAATGACAATCATCAAAACTGACATAGCCCCAAAAGATTTCATTCAGGAACAGGGGGACAACCAGAATGGACTGAAGCCCGTAAGCTGTAAAGTACTCTTTGTCTCCGTCGGGAATCCAGTCCAGCGGCCCGTTTAGGGTCGTTCCCTGAGAGAGCAGTTCTTCCCATTTTGGCAGAGTATTTTGGTAGGCAAACTCGGTAAGCTTGTTATCTGCTGCCGATGCCGATTCTTCAGTATGCCATTTGCATATCTGCCTGTAGTAGAGTTTTCCGTCAGCCTTTCTGCTATTCTGCCATAAATAGACACGGTCGGCTTTCATTTGCAGGCAGATCATCTCCATGCTGCTGTTCAGGGCAGCCGGATAATTTTCGGCATCTGTCTCAAGCAGGAGTACAGCGGCGTTATTAACCACGCTCATAAGCTTAAGCTGTTTATTCAGCGTTTCGGTACGCGTTTCAACCAGATTTTCCAGTTTCTTTCCGTCATGGCGCACTTTCTGAAACAGTATGAACAAAAGGGTGAGTACGCATAAAAGCAGAACGGACGCGCCGATCAGCCAGGGGAGCTGTGAGCGCACGAGCATTTCCCGGTAATCATACGTTTTTCGCATCCACGATTCTGATATACTATTTGTATCGATACTGGCCAGCGCTTTGTCTATAATGGAACAGAGGATCTTCTCATCCTTGTTAAAGCCAAAGGTAGAATCAAAGGTGCTGCTGAATATGACATTGGCTTTATAGCCCGCAAGTTCCCGATAATTTGTCACAAAGAGAAGGTAATTCAGGCTCGACATTATCATATCCACTTCGCCGCGTTCCAAAGCCTGAAATGCCGCGTCTGATTTTTCATATTCCACTGTATTCAGATAGTTGGGAAACCAGGTTTTGAATAACGTAGTGTGAGCGGTATCTTGTATCAGGCCTATTTTTATAAACAGTATCTCGTTGATGCTTATGTTGCGGTAATCAGACTTGGACAGTAGCGCGTATTGACTGTTCATGATTGAGTTTGTGGGCCACAAAAAATGGTTGGCCCTCTCTTGTGAATAAATCAATTCGGCGATCATCGGCGCTTTTCTGTCTTCAAGCATTTTGAGCAATTCTGTCCATTCGGCGCGGTGATGGTTGGCAACCTCAAAATAAAGTCCTGTAAACGCCGCTATTTCATCAAACACGTCAAAGGCAACGCCTTTCCAGTCCTTTTCACGCTCATCGTAAAAACTTATCGGATAATTATCATATTCGGCCAAAACCCGTATTACGGGGTTGTCTTGAATATATGCCAGTTCATCATCGGTCAGGCGTGTTAGTAATTTATGACGCAGATAGTTACGGTATCCCTGATTGTACAGTTCTGTCAGATAACGGATTCCGTCGCTGCGCAGCATTTTTTGCACCACCGAAATAATCGGCGCAAGCGCTGGATTCCGTGTAGACATGGAAACCGGCTCGTAGGCTGGCGGAAATAAATCATAAGCGATTACATCCGGGTAAATATCAAAACTCGCTTCTCCGGGTCCTTCATTAAAAAACGCGTCCGCCCTTCCGCTTTTTAGTAAATCGTAGGCAAGATAGCTGTCATCTATAAAAATGGTTTCATAAGTGCCGGGCTCAAGCGTAGCAACAACGGCGTCAACCGTGGTGGTTCCGCCCAGGAAGGCGTAGCGCAGTAGGCGGGATTGCGCGATTTCCTGAAGAGGGCTAGAGCGTTCTATGCGAAAGACCTTTAATGAGCGCTCGGCTAT
>JAIRUO010000029.1 GCA_031254385.1 Treponema sp.
AAAAACAATAGGGAGGTTGGTATGCAGTTGAATTTACCAGGGCTCGATATTGAACAGGGGCTGGACGTTTTTGACGGAGACATGGAGGATTATGTATCAGCCTTGACTTCTTTTATAAAAAATACTCCGGATATTATTGATAAGCTGCGCGTTGTTACAGAAGGCAATTTATCGGATTATGCCATAAACATTCACGGCCTTAAATCCATCAGCGGCTGGATCTGCGCGGAAAGCATACGGGCAGGAGCCGAGGAACTGGAACGCCTGGCAAAAGCTGGTGATTTATCAGGGGTAACTGCGCGTAATGACGGGTTCCTGAATGGAGTAGCTGCTTTTATAAAGGATCTAAAGGCTGCCCTGGAAAAGAATGCGCCTTAATAGCCATTAGCTCCTGGCCTTTTACTTTACCTGCGTAGCGACACGGCTAACTTCGTCCGAGTGACGCTCGAATACCTTTACAAGATATGGGTCGAAATGGGTATTTCCGCTTTCAACTATTATTTGTACTGATTTTTCGTGCGAAAAGGCTTCCTTGTACGGTCTGGCAGAGACAAGGGCATCATACACATCCGCGATAGCCACTATCCTGGCAGAAAGCGGAATATCTTTGCCTTTGCGCACCCCCGGATAACCGCTGCCATCCCAGCATTCATGATGGAAATGCGCTATGTCCCGTGCGGTCTGGAGAAAAGAATCTTCTGACTCCTTGATAAAGTGGTCTAAAAATTGCTGGCCGTTTATTGTATGCTCCTTGATCAGATTAAACTCATCGGCCGTAAGCCGTTCTGGTTTTAATAGAACATTGTCCGGTATGGCAATTTTTCCCAGGTCATGAAGTTTTGAAGAACGTATAATATCATCGGCCTCTGCGCGGGTAAGGCTGTAAGCTTCAACAGGGTTGTTCAAAATATCCTCGACAATTATGCGGACGTACTCAGTGGTGCGCTCAATATGTCCGCCTGTGTCATGATCTCTTAAATCAGTAGCCCTTGCGAGCATATTCAAGGTTACGTCTTCCCTCTTTTTGAGCTTATTATAAGCCTCGTTCAAGCTTCGGGTACGCTGTTCAACAAGCGCTTCCAAATTCCGCCTATGGTGCAAAAGTTCAATCTGTAGCCGCGTCCTTGCAAGCAAAATCTTGGATCGTATGGGTTTTGTTATATAATCCACAGCTCCCAACTCCAGCGCTGTTATTTCAACCTCACTTTCCAATGAGCCTGTCAGGTAAATGACCGGAATATCCCTGGTCTTGGAGTCTCCCTGCAACATTTTTAAGACATCAAAACCAGACATTTCTGGCATAGTATGATCAAGAAGTATTAAATCTGCGCTCTGGGATTGGAGATAATTAAACGCTTCCAAACCAGAATTAAACGGTTTAATGCTGTATTCAACTTTTAGTACAGTTTCAAGAAGGTATAAAATAACGGGGTCGTCATCAATCGTAAGAATTAAGGGCTTATCATTTCGCTGCATATTTTACATTCCTTATCAAGAGCGGCTCCTCCCTAGACATCTTATTATCCCATAGATCAGCTGTAAATGCAATGTATTCGATGGAGTCGGACTTATAGAAAAGCTTGCGTACCATCGCAATATATGATAAATTAAAACAAATAAAGAGCGCGTTAAAAATGAATGATGATAAAAAAAATACGGTGGAAACAGTGCAGAAGAAAAAGCAGGCGCTAAAACACATTGATCTGTATTACGGGAAAGTGCTGGTAGTGGATGATATGCCGTTAAATCTGCACATCATGCAATTGCTGCTTAAGCCCTACGAGTTACAGGTCGATACAGCCGAAGACGGGTATAAGGCAGTCGAAATGATTGAAGGCGGCAATCTATACGACATTGTGTTCATGGATCACATGATGCCAGGATTGGATGGCGTTGAAACGGCAACAAAGATGCGCGAACTGGGGTATACGCTGCCCATAGTTGTGCTGTCCGCAAATAACGATATCGAGCAGTCAAAAAGATTTATGGCAGTCGGATTTGATGCTTTTATTACCAAACCAATTAATGCGCGCCAATTGAATTCAATTCTGGAAAAATTTGCGGAGGATAGGCCGTCACAGGATTTTAATGATGCCACGTACCGACAGAAAAGAACAGAGCATGAATATGGGGAAGAAACCGCTTTTTTGAATTTGCATCCGCAATTGGCAGAAATTTTTGTTCAGGACCTGACCAAGTTCATAAAGGTGCTGGAAGAGATATATGGAAAACGCGGCGCTTACGGAGACGAGGACATAAGGCTGTATACCATCAGTGTTCATGCGGTTAAGACTGCGCTTGCCAATATGGGTAAAAAAGAACTATCTGCGATTGCGCACAAACTGGAACAGGCAGGACGTGCAACGGACACTGCTGTCATAACAGAGGGAACCCCGGCCTTTCTGGAAGAGCTTAGGGTTATAATCAAAGAACACAACTCCCAAAAGAAAAGCGGTGGTGACGATAAACTTGAGGATTCCAGTGTTGGTCATGAGGATCGCGGAGGGCATTTTAGCAGCCCTTATTTGCGTGAAAAACTGCTTGCCGTCAAAAACGCTTGTGAAGAATACGACAGAAAAACCGCAAAAGATACAATAGTAGAATTAAGACAGAAAAAATGGCCTAATTCGATAGAGGAATCCTTAAGTTCCATGGCCGAACAGCTCTTAAACGGCGATTTTGTAGAAGTCTCCAAGATCGCCGAAAAGATTATGAGGTAAATTGGCTTATGCAGCTTCTCTTCCCCAATTTGAATATAAACAGGAACGGGCCGATTTAGGGCGTTTTGTACAGTTCCAGCGTATGAAGCAATATTTTACTTTTATTCACTACCTGTTCGTATTCAAATTCAGTGATATTTTTCGCAATTTCTTCCATAGAAGTGTTGATATGAGGAAGCCCTTTGGCAAGGCTAAGAAGTTCCTTTACCAGGCTTTCCGCCTGAACTTTGTTCGCGGAGGCTGCGGCAGAAATGAGTTTTTCAAGTTTAGCTTCTATTATATTGGGAATATGCTCTGGCAAGCCGATTACAGCGTCAATTTTTTTGTAGAGCGTTTCGGCCTTTATGGGTTTAACAATATAGTCTCTTGCCCCCAGGTTAATGGCCTTGCCAATAACATCCAAATCGGCATGGGATGTAACAAAAATAACGGGTGTCTTTATGTTTATCGTTTCTCTGTTACGAAGAATGTTTAAGAATTCAAATCCTGACATTTCTGGCATTACTATGTCCAGCAGAATTAGATCAACCTTTACCGTGCTAAGAAGGCCCATTGCCATATCAGCGGACTTGGCTAGCCGGACATCAAAATAATCTTCCAGTAAGGAACCAAGAAGCATTAGGTTTTCCGGCATATCGTCTACGGCGAGGATTATTTTTTTTTCAGCCATAGTATACTCCTTTTTACAAAAGACGCTCCATCCCTTCCAGAGCCTTGTCGTAATCTAATGATATAGTGAACTGGTGTATATTTTCAAGTTCCTTTTCTGTTTCGGCATCCCATTCATATTCCCCCAGGGTAGCGATGATTTTTTTAGTGTCCCCAAATGAGTACTTCATACAGGCTTCCTTTAGGATTACAATTTGCTCTCTTAAGAATTGTATGTCCCCCTTGGGCTTTTCGTCCTTTCCCGCATTGGAAGCCGCTTCAAAAAGCAATGTCTTGTGTAGGTTCTTCTGGAATACACGAAGCTCCTCATTGAAGGGCAGGGTCTCTTCCTGGCATAGGGCAGGGGAAAAATCGTTGCCGGGTTTAGATGCCTTTTCCAGTTTGAAGGCCCATTTGGAGAGTTCTTCCGCGCCAATGTTAGCAAGGACGCCCTTTAAGGCATGGGCTTTGATAGAGTAGTCCGGCCAGGCTTCGGATTTCATTGTCTTTTCAAGTTCTTCAAGATAGGATTCGCATTTTTCAGAGAAGAAGCGCAGGACGCCAATATAGCCTTCCCGGTTATCCCCTATGAATGAAAGGCCGGAGCTGACGTTAAGGCCTGGAACCCTGGATAGTTCCTCAAGCAGCGGACTATAGTCGGACGGATTATTGTCGAACAGGCTGTAGCCGAACTGACCATCGTCCGAGGAACCCGCAGTTTTTAGGGCGGATGCTCCGGGTGTTTCCGAAGTATTTTTTAGATGGTCTTTGTGCTGCTGCCGCGCTGCAGCAATAACCTCTGGAGTCTGTTTGTCCCGGATAAGCTTGTTCAGTACATCATTTAAGCGTCTCGTGTCTATAGGTTTGGAGATATAGTCATCAAATCCGTTTGTCAGAAAGACATCCGCCTTCCCTGCCACAGCATCCGCAGTAAGCGCGACAATGGGGCGAGTATACCCCATTTCCCGCATTCTTTTTGTCGCTTCCATACCGTCCATTTTTGGCATCATGTGATCCATGAACACAATGTCATACTCGGTTCCAGACTGAATTTTATCGATAGCGCCAAACCCGGAATCGACAGTTTCAATATGCAGGCCGTAAGGCATCATAATTCCTTTGGCGACGTATAGATTCGCTTCCATATCATCCACAATCAGGACACTGCCATAAGGCATGGGTTCGCGCAGCACCTGGCTCTTCTTTTGCGATATGGAATTTAGCCGGAATTGACGCAGGCTTTCCGCAGCTTCTTTACCCAATGGGCCTGAACCTGCATTGCCCTGGGGCAAGCGCACGGTAAACCCCGATCCTTTTCCCGCTTCGCTCTCCACAGTAATTTCGCCATTCATCATGTGTATCAGCTCTGCTGTAATGCTCATCCCAAGCCCTGTACCTTCAATCGTGCGGTTGACATCCATATTAAACCTGGTATAGGCGTCAAAGAGCTTGCTTACCTGCTCCGGCGTCATGCCTTGCCCGGTATCGCTTACCCGCAGTATAAACATTACGTTGTCATTTTCGTTATTAATTTCAGCGCTAACCGAAAACACAACCTCGCCTTGCGGTGTGTATTTGGCCGCATTGCTCAATAAATTGTTCAAAATCTGTTTAATCCTAAGCACGTCGCCGATAAGGATTGCCGGAATGGTTTCGTCAATCTGTAGTTTAAAACTAACCGGTTTGCTTTCGAACCTCATCATATTGAGCTGTACAGTGTCGTTTATCAGGCTGGAGACCTCGTATTTGGCAGTTATTAATTCCAGCTTGCCCGCTTCGATTTTGGACATATCTAAAATATCGTTTATTATACCTAAGAGCAAATCACCGGAATTGTAAATTTTGCCCAGAGCTTCCCTTGTATCAGGCGGAAGGGCTTCGTTTTCCATTTGAATTTCGGTAATACCCAAAATAGCGTTCATGGGGGTTCTTATTTCGTGGCTCATATTGGCAAGGAAGGCAGTCTTTGACTCCGAAGCAGCTCTGGCCTCATCTGCTGCCTCCTGTAGTTTTGCCTCATAATTATGGTGTATGGTTTCATCAACGAGGTAATAAAACTGCACAGGAGAACCATCTATCCAGCGTATTATGGCCGCCTTGCCGCCTATCCATTTACTCGCTTTATCATCCCAATAGCGCTGGCGGCTAAAAACCTTGTTTTGCTCCTTTGTAGACAGGGTACGGGGCCACAGGCAATACGGACAGGGCCGGGAGAAGCCGTGTAAAATTTTATAGCATTTTTGGCCTATGCTCTCTTCCTTATCTACGCCGTACTCTTTCGCCATTCTGTCGTTTAAATAGATAATATTGAAGTTAAGGCTGACAATGTATATCATGCTGTCCAAAATATCCATTATCGTTACGGTCTTATTCATTTCTGAAATCTGATCAACCATGTTGCCTATGGCATTAGAAAGCTTTCCCAACTCATCCTTGTCTGGGCTTCGGATAGGATAGGACAGATTCCCCTGGGATATTTCCACCATGGCTTTCTGCATTCTAGAAATAGGAGTTCTGATGGATTTTACCACAATTACCACCGCAAAGATCGAAAAGACGAGGAAAAAGCCGCTAAAGGCGGATATTAACAGTATTGAGTGGACGGATTCAGCCATTACTTCACGGGTTCTCATTTCAACGGTGATAAAAGCGTTATTATACAAATAGTCCAATCTGTCGGCTATTTTGTCCGTGATAAGTATAGAATCAAGCAAGATCGCGCTCAGCGCTTGGTGATCGTTATTATTTACGGCAACTTCTGCTTCAATTTCGTTTTCTGTACTAAAAATATAGAAAAGATCAGTGACTTCGCTTAAAACATCAAGGCGTTCCTGCCTTTCCTCTCCTATTAAGTCCGGATCGAAGCGGATTAAATAATAATAATAATTGATATTTGTTTCAAATGCCTTATTTAGTTCACTCCGGTTATTATGCATCCCGGATATGATTTCTGAGTGCTCTCCATTTGTTGTCGAATACATTCTAGACAGGAGATCAAGGCGTATTTTTGTCATGATTTCTATTGATTTAGTCAAATCGGTATGACCCTGGAGAGTCGTGGTAATCATGTTGCTATATTCAGAATCCGTATTGACGAACAGCCATGCACTCAGTATGTTTGTAAAAAACATCATTGATACCAGCAGTCCAAAAGCAAGAAGAAGCTTGCTTTTTATTTTCATATTCCTGAACCATTGCATGGATCCGCCCCTCTACTATATGATGCAACTCTTTGCAATAGCAGTCAACAGGGCTTACCATGCAGGGTAAATGCATTTGCTTGTGTCGGCACATAAGCGCCGGACGGTGTGCGTGTCATAAAAAACCCTGTAGAGTCTGCCTACACAGCCAAGGTCTGTTCCGGCAGGGGAACCATGTCTGCGCCCCGTCAAGGGGCGTTGACTGGTAATAATTGATATGTTCCGGCGCAGGATAATTTTACTGTACGCAGTAACAGT
>JAIRUO010000064.1 GCA_031254385.1 Treponema sp.
CCCGGTGGCTTACCACTTGCCTACGTCCCATTGAGGAACGGACATTAATATCGGTTCCCTCGAGCTCCTTCTATGTGTACAATAAAATTAAAAAAAGTTAAAGGCCCCTAGACTGATTGCCCGGGAGTATTTATTCTTCTATGATCTCTAAATTCTAAATCTCTAAGGTAGGATCATCGGCTACGCTGCCCATATCATACTTATCAAGAATTTTTTTCTGTAATTCCACCCGAAATTCAGGATGAATAGGATGGGCCACATCCTTATATTCACCTGCACGGGTTTTCCGGCTTGGCATGGCAATAAATACCCCGCTCTTCCCTTCAATGATCTTAACATTATGAACCACAAAGCAGTCATCAAATGTTACTGTTACATAAGCCTTTAGCTTCTCTTCGCCGGTTACCTTGCGGATACGGATGTCGGTGATCTCCATGGCGCCTCTCCTTCTGCTGGTTCTGGATCAAGGTATAATTACCTCTATTGTAATACCGGAATGGCCAAAGACGCAAGAAAAAACGTCAATTGTGTGAAAATTTGATACCCGTTTAGGGTTTTTAGGCTAATTTCTGCGTTTTCTGCCTCTTTACGGTCCTTAAATACCCCAAAACAGCAGGAACCAGAGCCAGAAAGCCCTGTAAAGGAAGCACCTAATTTATTAAATTTCTCCAATATGGCCATATATGCAGCAGCGGCGGTGTTATTTTCAGCATTTATTATTGAACTTAAAAAAATCGGCAAAAAATCATTAGAAAAAGGCCAAGTCTTTGGGTTCTCTGCAAGAGCGCGAACCAAAACTTTTTTAGCCAGCCGTTCCTCCGTTCTCTTTTCCCTTTCCTCAAGTGCCCTCGCCTGATCAAGCAATTTGTAAGCATAAGCTGTATCGCTAGAAAATGAAGGCTTTGCCAAAACAACCCACAACCCTTGAGCTGTCTCTATTGGTTCAATAATTTCCCCCCTACCGCTTACCCAAGCTGCTCCTCCACTCAGAAAAAAAGGCACATCGCTCCCCAAAACAACGGCCATTTCCAACAGTTCCTCTTTAGAAAAAGCGCTTCCGCTCAGAAAATTAAGCGCCAAAAGGGAAGACGCAGCATCAGAAGACCCGCCCCCAAGCCCTGCCCCCACAGGAATTCGCTTATATAGATGTATACGAAGCCCCTTGTCAAACCCGGTTTTCTCGCGGAAAAGGGAAACTGCCCTACAAACCAGATTTTTTTCCTGTGGAATTATTCCCCCGCTCATCTCAAACGACAAGTTCCCATCTTTTCCCACGATCTCGAAGCTAAGTGAATCCGAAAAGGCCAAAGCCGCAAAGATACTTTCCAGATCATGAAAGCCATCTGGCCTCTTATCGCCCACTTTTAAGTGCAGATTAATCTTACATGGGGCTTCTATTGTGCATCTCATCTGGTTAGTATGTAGTATTTAGTGGTTAGTAGTTAGTGGTTAGTAAAAAGGTGACTGACACCGTTGTAAGCTATATTTTCTCTTTGTTGTATTTAAATCAAGGTAAATACTGTTACCATGAATCAGCAAAGAGCCGCCGGAGCGGGGCGCGGGACAGAAAAAACATACTGGAATTCCCTGGCGTCGAACCTTGGTTCGCGGAGACCTTGGCTCCAGAGCCAGACTCTACAGGGTTTTTTATGGCACGCACCCCGCTCCGGCGGCTCTCTGCTGATATATATGCAAATAATTTTACCGTGATATTAATTATAGGGGTTGACAGATTCATTTTAATAAAAAAAAATTAAAAAAAGGGCTTGATTATACAAAGTAGTTGACAAATACTTAATCTGTCCCTTATGTTCAAGAGTAACGATAAAATAAAAGTACTTTTATGGAGATTTTTATGATCTTGCAAGAGGCTATGAATGAAGAGGAGCTATCTCTAACGCCAATAAGCGGTGGCCAGACTGAGGGCTTTCCTTATCCTTTCCTCTTTTTCGATGATGAGAATGAGGATGAAGATATCGACGAAGAAGATAATTTCGACGATATGGATGACGATTTTGAAGACGACGATTTTGAAGACGATGACTTTGAAGACGAAGATGATGACTACGAGGATGAGGAAGAAGACTACGACTACGAAGATGATGTAGATTACGACGATTTTGATGAGTAGGCAGCATCCTCATAGATAAGGGGAGCCGAACCCCACAACCGTTCCAGTTCAAAGAAGGAACGGAGGCGGTTTGTCATAAGGTGAATAACTATATTCCCCATATCTATTAGTGCCCATTCGTCGTCTTCTGCATCAGGTCTTCGGGACCGCCGCAGGATTTCCAGGCTGTTTTCGCGGGCATACTCTTTTATATGCCGCTCAAGCCCGGAAAGATGGGTATTGCTTGTTACCGTGGCAATCACAAAAAAATCTGTCCAAAAATTAAGCTGGCGCATATCCATCACCACAACAGCCCCGCCGTTGTGATCGTGGAGCAGTTTGCCCAGTTCAACTGCGGTTTCTTCAGTTTGTAACGTATCTTTCATTAAAGTCCCTTCCCAGTATCAGGGTAAAATCCGCGCGATACTCATAATTCCATATATCCATCTCCAGTTCCGAATCTTCGGGAACTGTATCAAGGCGAATGTTCCTACAATTAATGATTTCGCCAAAGGCCCTGGCCATGTCATCATATCCAGAACGGTCAATTATCACTGTACTTTGGTAATCGCTGCGATCCGCATTGCCTATGGAAATAATGTCATAGCCAAAGCCCCTGAGCAATTCTGCGGTTCTGCCGGCAAGCCCGGTAACCATGGTGCCGTTAAGGACTTCAACGGTAAATACCCTGTCACTAAAGGATGCATCCGCAGAACGAATCATGCTGTTAAGGGCCTGACGTACATAATCCTTTATTAATTCCCCGTCCCAATACGGTATTATCAGAGTCTGGCCGGAAACTTCCCGTTGATTGCCTCCGACTGACTGAATATTTATCCTATCGGTATCTATCTGGGTGTATGCCTCAAAAAGCCTGGATCTGGTACGAGCGTTCATATTCGTCCTAAGCAAAGACTGAAATAATCTGCTGACTTGAGTATTCGCAAGGTTTGCGTTCTGCTCGCCCAGGCGCTTTAACAGGCCCAGAAAAAAACGCTGTTTTCGAAAAACACTCATATCGCTGCCTTCTTCGGGCAATTCATAAGTGATATAGGTTTTTGCCTTGTCTCCATCCAGCATGGAAATTCCAGAAGGAAATAGAACGAAAGCTCCCCTATTCTGTAATTCATCTAAAGCAAGAGAGGTATCCGGCCTATAATCCGCATCCACTGCAATGGGGATAAATACCTGTACCCCCTCCAGCAGATCAGTAATCTTACCCAGATTCTCAAGGCTAAAAATTACATAGTAGTTGATATCTATCCCTAAAAGACTTTTTATTTCGTCCTCATAAGAAGAAATCTTTTGCGGATCGTAGAGCGTGTCGATTCTGTCTACCCGGTTGATTCCGCGTATTATAAGACCCAGCGATCCGGGTATATCAAAAATAGCAGCCCTCATGGTAGGGGGATAATAGAGCAGCACATAAGCGCACAGCGGTTTCCCCTGGTCTTCTATGACAAAGAGCGTATTTATTACCTGATCGCCAGACAAAGACTCTTCGATAGGATCCGAGCGAAAGTAGGTTATTACATAAATAATTCCAGCCGCGAGGAACATGACAATAAGAACTAAAAGAAAAATACCAGCTTTGCCCTTTGTGTTGCTCATGTTTTTTCCTCTTGCAGACCTGAACTCGATTTATCTTCCATTGCAGAAAGCAGCTTCTTGGTCTCCCCGGAAATTTTCATGTACCGGGAGTTTATATGGCTTACAGTATAATCCAATACAGCCTTAAAAAAATCGTCCAAGCCCGCATTTTCTTTTAAGGACCTTAGAGCAGTATCAATCCAGTATCTGGAAACTTCAAGTTTGTCGGCTATATATATGATCTTTGCCAGAGGGCCTGTTCCGGTACCACCTGTAACATGGTTCTGAACCGCCTCAATGACGGCCTTGTCTTTTATATCATATTGAGTCTGAAGCAGGACTGCCGCGGCCCGCCCGTGAAGAAGAGAAGGTTTTCCCATTTCCAGCTTTGAAATTTCAAGGCCGTCAGATTTTGCCAGGAACATAATTTCTTCATCATCCATGGACTTGCAAAGATCGTGGGTGATCCCCGCAAAGTACCCCGCATTAGGGTCCAAATTGTATTGAAGGCAAAGATCCCTGGCCAGCAGCGCGGTGTTTCTGGAATGAAGGAACCGGGAAGGGCTTAAAGTGCGGCGTGCCAGATTTTCAAAAAAGGCAATGGTTTCCAGTGAAAAACTTGCCGACTTTTCCGCAGTATTTTCGTGCACCGTTTCATACCCGTATAATTGCCGGTCTTCAATAATGAACCTTGCCCCTTCCGGAACCAGGCTGCGCCAATTTTCACCATTTTGAATCTTCTCCCTGACCTGCCGGGAAGAAATATCCATAATCTCGTTTTCCAGTTCATGATGAGGAAACGGGAACGCCTCAGCAGAAACTGCGTTTTGCGTTTTAGACAGCCGCCGCGCAATGATGATGTCGGTTTCATTCGCAATAGAAGCGGCATCCTTCCATTGGTAAAAAGTATCAGCCAAATCATCACCCAGTATCAGGCCAGGCTTCCCTTCTGGGAGATAACGCTGCTTTATGTCGGCAATAGTGTCAACAGTATAGGAAACGCCAGCCCTGCGTATTTCGCAGTCATCAACCGTGAGCCTATGGTCTCCAGCAATGGAAGCGCAGAGCATATCCAGGCGGTCAGATGGAGATGGCCCTTTTGCCCCGGCCTTGAACGGGGACTGGAACGCAGGAACAAAGATGACGCGCCCATAGCCGGACGCAAGAACAGCATCCGCCAAAAAAAGATGCCCCAGGTGAATAGGATTAAAACTGCCGCCCAATATCGCAATTTTCATTCTGATTTCTCCGGGCTTTCCGTGCCCTTGTCTTCCGTAACCAGGCGACCAAAAGCAGCAGCAAGATCAGAGAGTCCTTCATCTGAAAAAACTGAAATACCCCAGATTTTTTCCTTTGGATAAAGCTTCCTTAGTTCCTCCAAACGCCCTGCGGTTTCTTCCAGATCGAGTTTTGTTCCGATGATGATACGTTTTTTGCTAACCAGTTCTGGTGAAAAAGCCTCCAGTTCACTATATAGAACCTCAAACGCCTGCAAATAGTTTTCTTCGCTAAGATCGATCATAAACGCAAGGGCCAGAGTCCGACTTATGTGCTTTAAAAACCGTATACCAAGGCCCAGACCTTCCGAAGCGCCTTCGATAAGCCCCGGTATATCTGCGATGATAATGTCCCTGACATCTTCGTCGTACTGCGAATTGCCAAAAGTCAGAACCCCCAAGTTGGGAATCTTTGTGGTAAAAGGATAAGGGGCGATTTTCGGCCTGGCATTGGTAAACCTGTCAAGAAGGGATGATTTTCCGGCATTGGGGAAGCCCACCAGGCCAATGTCCGCAATTATTTGGAGTTCTATTTTTAGGCGGCGTTTTTCTCCGGGCTGCCCGGGCAGGGCTTTACGGGGCGCTTGATTTACCGAAGATTTGAAGTGAATATTGCCCCAGCCGCCGTTTCCGCCCTTCAAAAAAAGAAAATCCTCTTTATCAAGGCCAAAGTCGCGGATTAATTCATCGGTATCAGCGTCTTTTATGATTGAACCTGGAGGCAAGGGGATTACGGTATCGTTGCCATTCCGGCCATAGCGGCTCCGGCCTTCGCCGTCCAGCCCGTTTTCCGCTTTAAATGATCGTTTATGCCGTAGATGGGCCAAGGTCCGTAGGTTCCGGCGCAGGCAGAAGACAATGTCGCCGCCTCTGCCGCCGTCTCCGCCAGAAGGCCCTCCCAAGGGGACATACTTTTCCCTGCGGAAGGCAACGCAGCCGTTTCCGCCGTTTCCCGAGGAAACTTCTATAAGCGCTTCGTCAGCAAACCTTTCCACTCACCAGAATTAGGAATTAGCTGGAATCACAGAGGCCAGATGTCTGCCCCTGCGTCTTAAATAGGAAACAGTGCCGTCTACTTTGGCAAAAAGGGTATAATCGCCGCCGCAGCCCACATTGGTTCCCGGATGGATTTTGGTTCCCCGCTGCCGTACTAAGATGGAACCGGCCTTGACTACTCCGCCGCCGGATACTTTAATACCCAGATATTGGGGATTAGAATCTCTGCCGTTTTTCGCGCCGCTGCCGCCTCTTTTACGAGCCATTATTCAACTCCTCTAAACATACTATACAAAAATCAGGGTATTCTTTACTAACCGAAAGAAGGCCCTCTTTCAAAAATGCTCCCACACCAGCCAGAAATTCCCTGTTTTCCCCTGTTACGGATAGGATTTCCAGCT
>JAIRUO010000077.1 GCA_031254385.1 Treponema sp.
TTCCTGAACGAATTACCCTGCTTGCAGGTATGGTGATGGCCCTGCTATTTTCATTTTTGTTCGAACTGTATCATGGACAATACACCAAAGGAAAAGAACCATGAAGCTGTCTGTATCCGAAGCGCTGATCATGGCCGCCGCCTGCGGCGCTGTGATTTTCTTTTGCAGATCATTTCCCTTTCTTTTTTTCGCAGGGAACAGCAAACCCTTATCAAGGCCGGCCAATGTTTTTTTGGAATTCATCGAACGCATTGCGCCCCCGGCGGCAATGACGGTTTTGACTTTTAATATTCTGGGTCTTTCTCTTTGGGATCCGATCATGGCATGGATAATCGCGCCGTCATCCGTATCAATGCCGAATGATTTGTTGCCGGCATTTGCGGTCTTTTGCGCTTCTGTTATAACAGCTTTGCTTCATATATGGAAAAGGAATCCCCTGATCAGCATTTTTGGCGGCACTGCGATATATATGATTTTGCAGAAAATCTGGCTGTAGCAAAGTACTAGACTTCCAGTATGAGTCCTTCAATCTTGCGTATGCTGTCAGTGCCGGAAATGTAATACGAAACAAGTATACTGTAATCCTTCAACTGCACGGCATGAGGGTAGCCGAGGTCTCCGTTTGGCGCGTCATCGCAGAGAATTAGTTCCGGTGCGGAATCAAGGTCTTCCAGTTCGGGGCCGCAGATTTTGGCCCTTATGCCAAAAGGCTTCCTGCGGTAGCCATAACTGACAAAGGTCCTGCCATTCTCAAGCTGTAGTACGTGGAAGGGGCTTGAAGCGAAAATCGAAGGGATTTCTATTGGATGGCCAAAGGTCTTTCCATTGTCTTCTGAGATTGTTATGTGCATATTAAGATAGGTATCATCAAATTTTACATTGGGCTTGTAAAAGTCTGTTTGGGTGCGTATTAAAGTGATAAGACGGCCTGATTTTGTACGAAAAAGATTCGGTTCCAAAAAATTTTTTTCAGGATCGCAAGCACTTTCACTAAAGAAAGCCCAAGTTTCGCCCTGATCTATTGAACGTACCAGGCCGCAGCTTGCAAGGTCTCCAGGTTTTTTTACGCCGTAAAAAGGCATGAGCAGGGTTCCGTCCGGCATCTCTGTAATATTTCCCCGGACTGCAGAACCAATAACGTAACCCTCCGGCATGAGTACAGGAAGGCTGCGCCAGGTTTTGCCTTTGTCATCGGATATGTTTACATTAAACCCAATGTTGTACGAATCCCAGAAACCCTTGCGGGTTCTGCCGTAGCGAGTATAGAGTTCTTTGCCCCAATAGCTTTCCCCGCTGCCTTCGTCTACTAGCTGCCAGCGGAAGCAAGTTACTATAATCCTTCCGCTCTTGAGTACGGTGGCGCAGGGGTCTTGCTCGCTCATGTCGTCATCTATTACTATATGGAAATTACTTTCAAAGGTCTTGCCGTTGTCATGGGACAGGATGAATACGTCTTTTGCGGTGGGATCAATGTGGGTGGCACTTCCCCATTCTTTTTGCCTTTCTTTTGCGTGACGGAAAAAACAGGCCAAAGTATTTTCATCTATCCATGCAAGATTGGGGAACGCAACATATTCCCCGTCTCGGTATATGGTTTTACGTTCTAGTATTTTCATACTATTATGCTCCATTTAATTTTTAGCCGCTAACCCTTAATGCCGGAACTGATAACACTGCGTATAAAGTATTTTTGGCAAAAGAAAAACATCAGTATTATTACAGCCATTGATACCACGTTAGCTGCCATGATAGCTGGCACATTGGATGTATGCTCGTTGGAAAAATATTTAACCGCGAAGGGCAGGGTAAACAATTCCCTGCTCTGAATGTAGAGGAGCGGCCTTTCATAATCGTTCCAGGTCCAAAGAAAGTACATAAAAAGAAGGGTAGCGATGGCAGGTTTTACCGAAGGCAGCATAATGCTCCAGTAGATACGCGGATGTGTCGCGCCGTCAATCCTTGCGGATTCGAGCATTTCATTCGGTACGGAAATCATACTCTGCCGCATTAGCATTACGCCAAAGGTTCCCCCAAAAAACATGGGCAGCCAGAGGGCCGTCAGGGTATTTACCAGCCCCAGGTAACGGTAAATTATAAAAGTTGGCAGCATGGTAACCATTCCTGGGATCATGGTGGTGGATAATTTGACAAGGAATATTTTGTCCCTGCCAACAAAATTTATCTTTGAATACGCATAGCCCGCCATAGTGCAAGAGAAAAAAGTTCCAACCAGGGCCATGGCAGCGACAAAAATGGAATTTATGTAAAATGTTATAAAGGAAAAATCCCCGGCAAAAAGATTCTTGTATCCGTCCAGGGTGGGATTTTTGGGAATCCATTCGATGGGGAAAGTATATACATCGTTGACGCCCTTAAAAGAAGCGGAAAGCATCCAGAGAAAAGGCAGGATGGTCAGTATGCCAAGGAACCAGAGCAATACTGTAAGAAAGGCTTTTGTGGAAATTTGCCGTATTTTTGGCCAGCGGTTCCGCAGGGCCTTAATCATCTTTTCTCTTAATAATTTACAACCCATTTTTTCTGGCCTATCCATTGAATTAGCGTTATGCACAAAGTCAAGAAACAGAGTACCCAGGAAAGAGCGGCTGCATAACCGCTACGGTAATCCACAAAAGCAGAACGATAAATGTAATACGACAAGGTATAGGCCGCGGTTCCAAAACCTCTGCCTCCGGGCGTAAGGACCTGAACCAATAGCCACATTTGCAGGGTAGAAATGACTCCCAGTATGGCTACCACAAAAGTAATCGGGGTAAGCATGGGTACGGTAATGTACCAGAATTTGTGAAAGGCGTTTCCGCCGTCCACCGAGACTGCTTCATAATAATCGTGGGGTATATTCTGTAAACCTGCGCTGTACATAAGCATATAGTAGCCCAGATTCTGCCAGATGATTATTATCATCACCGAGGGGAGAAACCAACTTGAAGATGAGAGCCAGCCCGGAAGGCTTTCGCCAGGAACCCCTAGCCATTTTAGGAACATGTTTATAGGCCCGGCAGAAGGGTGCAGCAAGGCGCGCCAGACCGTACTGACTGCAACCACATTGATAATATAGGGCAAAAAGAAAAGCGCACGTACGCCGGATTTTCCCCAGATGCTTTGGTTAAGGATAGAAGCGACAACAATGGCAATAGCTATGGAAACAGGAACTGACACAAGAAGGAAAATATTGTTTCTAAGAGAGATCCAAAAATCGGATGTTTGAAAAAGCCTAATGAAATTCGCGAACCCGATAAAATTTGCTTTGTCAAAACCCCGAAGCAGATTCCAGTCTGTCAGGCTCATGCTAAAAGAGAATAGAATTGCCCCGAAAGTAAAAACAATAAAACCCGTAAGATTTGGAAGTATAAAGACATAACCCCAAAAATTATCCATTAGTTTGGATTTGGAAGCCCAACTGGTTTTCCTTTTTGGCGTTTTCATCCTTATACTTCCATGAAGAAAATTACCGGAGGTTATTAATTATTTCCTGACCCCGCCGTGTAAGATCCCGGATAAAGTTATCAAGCGTCATTTCATCATTCAGATAGAGGGGAAGCTGTTCTTCCAGCAGCGCGTCCAGAGGGGGTATAAACTTGTTCAGCGCAGGATCACGCGGGAACACTCCCAGGAAGGAATCGTTGGGAACAGTAACCGCTCTGATGGCTGTTTCTACCGGGTAAATATTCGTCTGCCTTGTACCGTTTCTGTCAACAAAATTGGTAAATGTACCGACCGCTGTATTAAGGTCGCTACCCGTGTAGATGGGCATATACACGCCGTTTATGTCAAAGTTTTCATTGCATACAAAGCGCATAAATTTGTAGGCTTCAAGTACGTTTTTGGCGGTACTTGGCGCATAGAAAGCGCCGGCAAGCTCATTATACGAAGACCTGCTCTTATCAGCCTGGGTCAGCACGGGAAGTTCCGAGATTCCCAATTCAAAGGGCAGTTTGCCGTTGCCAGGATCGTTGAACATAAAAGTCTGAAGCCAGACCAGCGCGAAAGGTCCGTCAAGGATAAGACCGCATTCCTGTCGGGCAAGAGCGGCGCGGCGGTTCAGGCTTTCTGCGGCGTATATAGCCACAGTGGGGGCCAGTTTTTCCACCTGGGCAAAGTCATGGTAAAATTTGATGCTATCCCGGAAACGCTGATCGTCAAAGTTTACGGTTATGTTACCGCTGCTGTCCTGCTGTACCACCTGCCATCCGGCAATGGAAGCGGAGCCATAAGTGATCTGAACCCAAAGAGCCTGGATGCAGGCAGGCCACTTGAGGCCCGGTACAGCGCTAAATCTCTTTGCAACATCAAGAAATTCCGCCTGAGTCATCTGATCCGGCACCGTTATATTGTACTGATCGGCCAGGGTCTTATTGTAAAAAACTTTGAAGGTATTGCCCGCACGTGGTACACCGTAAATATTTCCGCCATAAGCAGTTGCCTGTGCGCCCAGCTTTCCGTAATCCCTTTCGAAGTTGTCGTTATTGGCCCGGATAGCATTGTCCAGTGGAAGGGCCGCGCCGTTGATTGCCCGGATCATGAGCTCGCTTGTAGTCAAATAGCAAATGTCTATCTGCTGGCCGGCCGCCACCAGAGTATCAAGCCTTGCCATACCGTCAGCATCTGCTAAAGCTCCCAGTTCCTGATAATCAATAGTAACATAGGGGCTTCGAACCTTGTACCTATCGATAAGATTTCTGGCCGTGTTGTTGGCTTCAAAACCGAACCCTACCCATTTCAAGGTGACAGGATTAGTAGCAGATGCCGGCTGTTCCGCATTGGAACTTGTACCGGTTCTTTGCCCGCAGCTTCCAAATAGGATCACGACAGCAGCCAGCATTATGGCAGCCGTCAAGATAGTAAATTTTTTCATCATTTGTCCTCCCAAATTAGTAATGTAGTCAGTATTATGATACTTTCAAAGCTTGTCAAGTAATTTTATATGTGGTAAAGAGATATTATTAAGCGACGCTGTCATATTTCCGCCAATGGGAGGATGCTGCCATGACCATTAAAAACAGCTACAAATTCTTTAACAATCGCGCATGTAAGTATTTTCCCTGCCACACCGCTCCGGAGAGCGACAGCTTTAACTGCCTGTTCTGCTACTGCCCGCTGTATTTTTTGGGCGCTCAGTGCGGCGGCAATTTTAAGTACTCGGGCGAAAAAAACATCAAGAATTGTACGGACTGCCATTTGCCCCATTTGCCTGAATATTACGATGCAATCATTTCAAAGCTGAAAGAGGCGGGAAACAAATAGGGCATTCAGCTATAGTTGATATTCCTTAATTTTTCCATTGCGTCAGTTATCTCGTCACGGGGTAAATTTCCATGTTCCAATTCAGTGTCATCTTTTTTTATTAACAGTTCATAAAAATTAACTATTTCATTAATAATTTCCGGATAGTTATTTTCCAATAATTGATATAACATATCTTCTGCTTTCCCAAATAATCCGCTTTTATAATAATATTTATACAATTCTATTTTTGTATCATCATCTATTTCATAGCCTTCCAATTTATAAATAATTTCATCAATGTTCTTAATGAATTTTTGTGTATCCATTTTGTTCATTAGCAAAAGGAATAATTTTAAGGATTTGCAGTAATACTCTAATGATAAATTATTGGGGCCGTTTCTTAATTCGGTGATCTCTGCCTCTTCATATAAAAGATTTGCGATTATTTCGATATTTTCCTTTTCGATCAAATTCCCATTTGAATTAATTTCAATAATTTCAACTGCGCTTAAATCCTTAAGGTCATTTCCTTTTCTATATAATAGTTCGTTATATGCTTCTTCGATTTTCTCTATAGCTATATCATAATTTTGCGCCTTCTTATTGAAAACAATTGCCCATAAATATGCTGCAAACTGTTCAATTACTCGAAGAATATAATCATGTCCGGTGTTACCCTGAAAGCCATAGTTAGGACCAGGGTAATCATTTCTAAACATTTTTTCCCTTCATTATTTAATATACTATTTTTCCTTATATTAGTCAATATTTGTATAGTTTAGAGATATTTTACATAATGGATAAATATAGACTATATTGAAGAATCTTGTTCTTGCACTTCGCTCATGGTATAATCAATACTGCCTTTCTATTACAGAAGGAGTTATAAAGCGGATGCGGAGAATCATTGGCACATCGATCGCATTGGTACTCGTTGCCTTAGTAATAGCGGCTGTGGTTTCAGGCTGCGCCCAAGCAGACGCTGTTCCCCACTCCCCACTCCCTACTCCCCACTCCCCATTTTCGACCTATCTGGATATTCCAGGCGTAACGGCAGAAGAAATCGCCGCAATCGAGGCAATAATAGAAAAGCAAGATACGCTTATCTACGGAATGATCTTGTCTACCGAGGCGTTCTTGTTGGAAGAGGGTGAAGGCGGCAAGGATGCCGTTGGAGGCTATGCGGCCCTGTTCTGCGAATGGCTGACCGGGCTTTTCGGCATACAGTTTCAGCCTGCGTTATATGAATGGAATGATTTGTTTGAAAAATTAGATAGTGGTGAAATTGATTTTGCTGGCGATCTGACGCGCAACGAAGAACGCCTAAAAACGTATTATATGACCGACTCCATTGCCGAACGGCAGTATAAAATGATGCGGCTTAGGGGAAGCCCCGCTCTTGAACATATTGCACTGGCACGCCCGCTCCGCTACGCATTCCTGCAAGGCGCAGTCACCGCTGATACTGTCGCTGCGGTATCGGTGACTGGCACTTATGAAACTATTTTGGTCAGTAATTTTGCTGAGGCTTATATCGCCCTTGAAAATGGCGATATTGATGCCATTATTGAAGAAGGCGTTGCAGAGGCATCCTTTGATGTCTACGGCAATGTGTATGCCGAAGATTTTTTACCGTTGATCATTAACCCTGTTTCCATGGCAACGGCAAATGCGGAGTTAAGCTCCATTATTTCTGTTATAACAAAAGCGCAACGAAACGGCGCCATGCCCTATTTGAACAATCTATACAACCAGGGTCACCAAGCATATATGAAAAATAAATTTTTTATGCTTCTTGATAATGAAGAAAAAATGTATCTGCGGAATACCGTCTCCGTGCCGTTGGCGGCCCGGTATTTCAATTATCCTGTTGACTTTTACAATAAATACGAAGAAAAATGGGAAGGCATTATCTTTGACGTGCTGGCTGAAGTGGAAGAACTTACCGGGCTCAAGTTTGAAGTCGCCAACACTACAACCACGGAGTTATCAGAACTGTTTGACATGGTCTATGACGGAAGGGCGCACATAATGCCGGAACTGATTTATTCCGAGAGGCGGGCGCAGTACGTTATATGGACGAAGCATATATTCTTGACAGATCAATTGGCTCTTCTGTCAACATCGACATACCCCAATGTAAGCATTAATGAAATACCGAATAAACGTGTAGGGGTGATAGCCAATACAGTCCGCGCCGAAATGTTCCGTACTTGGTTTCCAAATGCCGAAAATGTAACAGAATACGCTACTGATGAAAACGCCATGTATGCTCTGGAACATGATGAAATTGATTTGGTAATGTCGAGCAAAAACAGGCTGCTTTCTTTTCTTAATTTTCAAGAGATTTCGCTTTTTAAGGCTAACTTTCTCTTCAACTACCCTTATGAATCCACTTTTGGTTTTAACAAAGATCAAACCCTTCTTTGTTCTATAATGGATAAGGCTCTTCCCCTTATCGACACCTATATGATCACCGAACAATGGCTGACTAAAACGTATGATTTTCGCGGCCGGTTATTGGAGGCGCAGCGCCCCTGGCTTATAGGGGCTGTCATCCTGTCTTTGGCCGTTTTTGCCCTGTTGTCGGTTCTGTTATACCGGAGCCGCATGTACAGAAAACGTTTAGCAAAAGAAGAAGCGCAAGTCTTGGTAAGGGAGGCCGACGAGCGAGCGCAGATCATGCTTGAACAAGCGCCCGTCGTTGTAATGTTGTGGGATGAAAATTTGCAAATTCTTGACTGCAACCAGGAAGCGATAAGGGTTTTTGGAGTGTCAAGTAAAAAAGAGTACATGGAAAGGTTCTTTGAGCTTACGCCGGAGTTTCAGCCCAACGGGATGGCGTCGTTGGAACTGGCTAAAAACGCGTTTTCGCAAGCCTTCGAAACAGGCTACTGCCATATTGAATGGCAGATGAACCATGCCATCACCGGCGAGCCAATACCCTTCGACGTCACATCCTCCCGTGTCACATATAAAGGCAAATATATCGCGATCACCTATGCGCTGGATCTGCGTGAACGTACCGCCGCAATCGCAAAAATGCGCGAAGCCGACGAAAAGACAAAGGCCATGTTTGACGCAATGCCACTTTGCTCCAACTTTTGGACCCCCGACGGCACAATAGTCGACTGCAACGACGAGGTGGTGAAATTATTTGGCCTTAAGGACAAGCAGGAATATATAGACCGGTTTGGCGAGCTGTCCCCCCAATACCAGCCGGACGGGAGGCCGTCCGCCGAAACTGCGGCAGCGCTTGTGGGCAAGGCGTTCAAGGAAGGCGATTGCCACTTTGAGTGGATGATGCAAAAACTCAACGGCGAGCCTATGCCGACCGAGGTCACGCTGGTCAGGATAGAGCACCGGGACGATTATATGGTCGTCGCGTATTTCCGCGACCTGCGCGATCTGAAAGATTCAATAGCAAAAATGCGCGAGGCGGATGAACGCTCAATGATCATGCTTGAACAAACGCCTCTCGTTGTAATGCTGTGGGACAAGGACGCTAACATTCTCGACTGCAATCAGGAAGCGGTAAGAGTTACTGGCCTTTCAAGCAAGAAAGAGTACGTGGAAAGAATTTTTGAGATTACACCCGATCTGAGCGATGGCACGAAATCGTCGGAGGCGGCGAAAAAAGCGATTGCGCTATGCCTTGAAACAGGTTTTGTTAGAATTCCATGGGCGCTTCACCATGCAGTAACCGGCGAGTTGATACCTTTTGATGTTACTATCGCCAGAGTCAATTATAAAGGTGAAGATGTTGCGATCAGTTATGCACAGGACGTGCGCGAGCGCAACGCCGCAATAGAAAAAATACGCGAGGCCGATGATCGCGCCAGAGTCATGATTGAACAAGCGCCCCTTGTTGTAATGCTGTGGGACAAAGACGCTAACATTCTAGACTGCAATCAAGAAGCACTGGGCATACTTGGACTGCCAAGCAAACAAGAGTACATAGAAAGGTTCTTTGAGCTTGCGCCGGACCAGTTCAACGGGATGCCAGCGTTGGAGGCGGCAAAAATGCTCCTTAGAAAAACTTTGAAAACAGGTTATGAGCGCATTGAATGGGTGCTGAACCATGCGGTAACCGGCGAGGCGATACCCTTCGACTCCGTCATCGCCCGCATAAAATATAAAGATGAATATATCCTGATGAGCTATGGGCAGGATGTGCGCGAGCGGAATGCCTCAATAGCAAAAATGCGCGAAGCTGATGAGCGCATGCACATCATATTTGACACAACACCGTTAGCCAGTTGTATGTTTGACAAAGAACTCAATATGTTTGACTGCAATCATGAAACAGTGAAAATGTTCGGAATACCGAATAAGGACTTCTTCTTAAACAGATTTTTTGATTTGTTCCCGGAATATCAGCCCAACGGAAAACTTTCCGCCTGGGAGGCAACCAGAAACATCCGTATGGCGCTTGAAGAAGGCTATAACCGTTTTGAGATTATGCACCAAAAAATGGACGGCGAACCCTTGCCTGCCGAAGTAACTTTAGTGCGTGTCAAATACAGGGATGAATATGCGATTACGTCGTATATGAGGGATTTAACCGAACAAAAGGCAATGGTACAGCTTGCCAAACAGCAGGCGGAGGCTGAGGCAGCCAACCGCGCCAAATCCTCATTCCTGGCCTCCATGAGCCACGAAATAAGGACGCCGATGAACGCGATCTTGGGGATTACCGAAATCCAATTGCAAAACGAAGGCCTGTCCACGGACACGAAAAACGCGCTGAATATGATTTGCAATTCGGGGTATACGCTGCTAGGCATAATCAACGATTTGCTTGACCTTTCCAAAATTGAGGCGGGCAAGCTTGAGTTGATAAATGCCCGGTATGAAATGCCTAGCCTGATTAACGACACCATAAACCTCAACACGGCGCGCCTTGGCAGCAAGCCTATTGAGTTTAAGCTGCAAGTGGACGGGGATCTGCCCTTTGAGCTTATAGGCGACGAACTGCGCGTTAAGCAGATACTGAACAACCTGTTGTCTAACGCCTTCAAATACACAGAAAAAGGCGAAGTAAGCCTGTCATTCTTAGCCCAAATAACCGGTAACGGCGATATTTCCGCAGACAGCGCCAATGCAGACGATGAAAACGCGCCTCGTGTAACGCTGGTAATCACCGTGCGCGACACTGGCCAGGGTATGACCGAGGATCAGATACAGGGAATGTTCGATGCGTATTCTCGCTTTAACTTGAAGACGAACCGTTATATCGAAGGCACGGGCCTTGGCATGAATATCGTGCAATATTTGGTGAAACAGATGGACGGCTTTATTTGCGTGGAAAGTGAGCTGGGCAAAGGTACGGAAGTTACCGTGCATTTGAAACAGGGCTATGCGGGTGCCGCAAGGCTGGGCAAGGAACTCGCCGAAAACCTTAATGGCTTCCACTTGGCCGGAATGTCAAAAATGAAGAAAGCGCAAATAGTTCGGGAAAATATGCCTTATGGGAGCGTCTTGGTGGTAGACGACATGGAAACGAACCTGTATGTCGCCAAGGGCTTCCTGTTGCCTTATGGGCTTAAAATCGAAACCGTGCTTAGCGGCAAAGAAGCGATAGAGAAAATCGACCGCGGCAATGTGTACGACATCGTGTTTATGGATCATATGATGCCAGTAATGGATGGCATAGAGGCGGTCAAGGTCATACGCGGAAAAGGATATAAGCACCCAATAGTAGCGCTGACCGCCAACGCGGTGGTAGGCCAGGCGGATGTGTTCATGGCTAACGGCTTTGACGGGTTTATCTCAAAGCCTATAGGTATACGCGAACTGAACGCTTCGCTGAATAAGTTTGTACGGGACAGGCAGCCGCCTGAAGTAGTGGAAGCGGCGCGTGCGAGTTCTAAGAGCGTAAGCGCCGATACTGTGCCACAACTTGACAAGGAGTTAGTAAAAATATTCATAAGGGATGCCGAAAAAGCCAGTGCGGTTTTACAGGGTTATGAAGAGCGAAACTCTTACAAGAGCGAAGACCTGCAGATGTATATTATAAACGCCCATGCGCTCAAGAGTGCGCTGGCGAACATAGGCGAAATGAATCTTTCCAATATGGCCTTGGGGCTGGAACAGGCGGGAAGGGAGCGGAATATCGTTTTCATATCAGATGAAAGCTCTGTGTTCCTGAATGAACTCGGGGTACTGGTAGATAAGCTAAAGTCCGGCATTGATGAGCATAGTGCAGTTGATGTTTCGGACGAAGACATGGCGTTTTTGCATAAAAAGCTGCTGGCTGTCAAGGATGCCTGTGTAACCTATGACAAAAACACCGCAAAGGCCGCGCTTACAGAGTTAAAACAGAAATCATGGCCAGACAAGTACAGTAAACTTCTCGACGCTGTAGCCGGGCATCTGTTGCACAGCGACTTTGAAGAGGCGGAAGCGGTCTGCGCTGCTTGTCTTTCTGGCAGATGAGCTTATTAACCAAAAACGCCATGTCTTGTTCATGGGCTCCGTTCATGGTATAATATACATGGCCTTTCGATTTAAGAAGGAGACAGACTGATCATGAAGAATTCATTCATTGCGGTAATGAGAAAAATGTTGCCAAAACGTATGCTTTTCTGGCAGATTGCTTTTACCTTGTTCGCCTTCGCGGCGATGGTCATCGTTGGTAATATTATCATGAGCACCACGATCCGCAGTCAGCTCTCCCAGAACTCCGAGGCCGCGCTTGATTTGGCAATGTCAAAAATTGAGATCGAACTGCGGGGGCCGGAAACCACCTTAAGGACTTTTGCAGAAGGGGTGCAGCAAAGACTAGTTCAGGGCCAGGATGCTGAAAACATCCTGGAACTATTACGCAGCTTCAATGGCCATTTATTGTTCCACACCAAAGATGGAACCACCCCTATTACCCTTTTCGGTATTTTTTATACCATAGGTCCCGATCCTGTATTCCTTCACAATGAAAATTGGCAGCCATCCGCTGGCTATGATGCCCTGAGTCGGCCCTGGTACCGGGCAGCAATAGCGGGAGGCGGAAGCCCGGGGCGGTCGGAAGTGTATTTAGATTTCTCGGTGGAACAATATGTCTTTGCAATAGCCCAAACCATCAGGGATGAATCGGGCCGGCTGTTGGGTGTCGTAAGCCTTCAAATACCGATTGACTTTATAGGGGAAATAGTCATAAGAGAGGCGGAGAACCAAGGCGGCTACGGCATGATTATTGGTCATGATATGAGGGTGCACGCCCATGCAAACCGCAGTTTTATAGGTATGGAAGTGCCGGATCCCGCGCTCCCGTTCTCTATCTTTTATGACGACTATTTTGTAAAAGGGGAAGATGTTTTTGAGCGTCCAATAATCAGTTTTGCAGGCGAAGAGTCTTTGGCTTTTTTGCGCAGGACACAAAACGGCTGGTATTATGGGACGGTAGTGCCAAGCGCCCCTTATTATAGAAGCATAACCGTTATATGGTACACCCTTATTGCAATGGGCGTGGCCGCCGCCGCATTTCTGATCTTTATATTAGTCAACACCGATCTCAAAAAAAACAGGGTAACCGCGCTGACCATCACCTTAAACAAAATGTCCGAAATATACCTTACGCAGAGCGGGAAAACTTTCGAGGATTCAATGAGCAAAGGCGGCGAACTGCTTGCCGGCCTGGCAAACGTAGACAGGTTTTCGCTTTTCCGCAACTCAATAGAAGATGGCGTCCTCTATATGTCACAAATATACCGCTGGGAAAGAGCATCGGGCGGCACGACAAAGACGATCGATAGATTTGTCCATGTCGCCTACAGGCAAATTGCACCGGAATGGGAGCAAATGTTTATAGAAGGGAAGTCGCTTAGCGGGCCCGCCCGTTTAATGCCGGAACGCGAAGCTGCCTTATTAAACAGCGTTGGCGCACTGTCGGCTTTTGTTGCCCCTATACACATAAACGGTTCCCCCTGGGGATTCGTTCTTTTTGAAGACCACAAGAAGGAACGCGTGTTTGACGCCAATTTGTCAGAAACTTTGCAATCTGCGGCATTCTTGTTCGCCAACGCTGTTATGCGCGATGAGTTGGAAGACCAGTTAGAGTCGGAAAGAGACTTTACCCAAAAAATAATCGATGCCGCGCCCGTAGGCTTGAATATGTGGGATGATAATACTAACCTTATCGGCTGCAACGACGCCATTCAAAAAATATTTGGCGTATCAAAGCAATATTATATAGATAATTTTAAGGAGTTTTCCCCGGAAATTCAGCCTGATGGGATACCATCCGCTGCCAAAATAAAAGAGTTTCAGGCGCGGGTGCGTACCGGCGAGACAGTTACTATGGAATGGGAACACCGTACCCTTGATGGCGAGCCTATTCCCTGTGAAATTACGATGACACGCGTGGGTTACAGCAATAAGCAAATACTGCTTGTGTATCTATACGATTTGCGTAACATGAAAAAAATGGAAGAAGCGGCGCTCGATGCTGAACAGACGCGGGCCTTAATGGATGCGGTGCCATTAAGCTGTACATTGATTGACAGTAACTTAAATGTATTGACCTGTAATAAAACGGCAGTAGAATTTTTTGGATTATCCATGAAAGAGGATATACAAGGTCTGTTTACTGACCTTATGCCGGTATATCAGCCGAACGGCAGCATTTCTGAAGAAATTGCTACCGAGGCAGTAAGGAAAGCGTTTGACGAAGGCTCTGCTTATTATGCTGAAATGTTACACAGAAATTTTAACGGCGAACTCTTGCCTAGCGAGGTAACGCTCGTGCGTGTCGAATACGGTGGTGACCAAGTTGTTGCCGCGTACGTCCGCGACATGCGTGCGATAAAAGAAGCGGAGGCAAAAGCACATGAAGCAGACGAGCGCGCACAGCTCATGCTTGAATATGCGCCTCTCGTTGTAATGCTGTGGGACAAAGACGCCAACATTCTTGACTGCAATCAGGAAGCGGTAAGAGTTACAGGCCTTTCAAGCAAAAAAGAGTACACGGAAAGACTTTTTGAGCTTACACCGGATCTGCCCAACGGCATGAAAGCGTCGGAGGCGGCACAACTAGTGATTGCGCAATGCCTTGAAACAGGTTATGGCAGGACTCCATGGGCGCTGCACCATGCAGTAACTGGCGAGTTGATACCTTTCGATTGTGCAGTCGCCAGAGTCAAATATAAAGGTGAAGATACCGTGATAAGCTATGGGCAGGACATGCGCGAGCGGAACGCCGCGATAGCGAAAATGCGTGAAGCCGATGAGCGTGCGCAAATTTTATTTGAAACTGCGCCGTTTGCCGGCTGCATGTTTGACAAAGACGGCAATGTAATTGACTGCAATCAGGAAATAGTGAAAATGTTCGGAATACCGGACAAAGAATTTTTCTTTAATAATTTTCATAGATCTTTGTTTCCGGAATACCAGCCCAATGGAAAATTGTCTGTCGAGCTGTCAGCCTATTACGGTCAAACAGCGTTTGAAAAAGGCTATCATCGTTTTGAGTTTATGCACCAAACACTTTCCGGCGAGCCCTTGCCTACCGAAGTAACTATGGTGCGCGTCAAGTACCGGGACGAAAACGCGCTTGCAGGGTATTTTAGGGATTTAACAGAACAGAAGGAGGCGGAGGAGCTTACAAAAATAGTAACGGAAAAGAGTTCCACCCTGACGGCAATTCTTGACACCACCCCGGATTTAATATTCGTCAAGGATTTAGAGTCGCGGTATACACTTTGCAATAAGAGCTTTGAAAAACTGATGGGCTGCTCTGTTGATAATATTATCGGTAAAGGCGATGCTGAAGGATTGAATGCGCCCCCAGAAGTGGCAGAGGCATTTCTCGCCGAAGACAAAAAAATATTCAGCAATAAACAGGTAGTCATGTTTGAGGATTACATACTGACTAGTGACGGAGCGCGGGTACTTTTCGAGACACTAAAGGCGCCTCTTTTTATTGACGGCAAATTGGCAGGGGTTGTAGGAATAGCGCGTGATATAACCCAACGCAAGGAATTGGCCAGACAGCAGGCAGAAGCGGAAGCAGCCAACCGCGCTAAATCTTCATTCCTGGCCTCAATGAGCCACGAAATAAGAACGCCGATGAACGCGATTCTGGGGATCACCGAAATACAATTGCTAAGCGGAAATCTGTCCACGGAGACGAAGAACGCGCTGAATATAATTTACAATTCGGGCTATACGCTGCTTGGCATTAACAACGATTTGCTGGACCTATCCAAAATTGAGGCAGGCAAACTTGAGTTGACAAACGCCCGGTATGAAATGCCAAGCCTGATCAACGACACCATTAACCTTAACACGGCGCGTATAGGCAGCAAGCCTATCGAGTTTAAACTGCATGTGGACGAGAATCTGCCCTTTGAACTCATTGGCGATGAACTGCGCGTCAAGCAGATTTTGAATAATTTATTGAGCAACTCGTTCAAATACACGGAAAAAGG
>JAIRUO010000114.1 GCA_031254385.1 Treponema sp.
ACGTGAAGGGCATAAGAAGGGGTACAGCAGAGCATGGTAACGCCAAAGTCCTGCAAGATCATGATCTGGCGGTCCGTGTTTCCGCTGGACATGGGCAGCAGTTCCGCGCCTATGTTTTGCGCCCCGTAATGAGCGCCTGCGCCGCCTGTAAATAGGCCGTAGCCGTAGCAGTTCTGCACTATGTCGTCCTTGGTACAGCCTGCGGCGGACAGGGTGCGGGACATACATTCGCGCCATATATTGATGTCTTTTTCAGTGTACTCGTCAACAATGGGCTTGCCGGTTGTGCCTGAACTCAAGTGGACTTCCACCATTCTGTCCTGGGGGCAGGCGCGGAGCCCGTGGGGGTAATTCTCCCTAAGCTCGTCTTTGGACGTAAAAGGGAGTTTCTCTATATCTTTTAAGCAATGGATGTCCCTGGGTTTTACTCCCTTTGCATCCATTTTGTTCCGGTAAAACGGCACCTTCCCGTAGAGGGTCTCTACCAGGTTCTTGAGGTTTGCAAGCTGGAGTTTTTTTCTTGCCTCATGATCCATACATTCATATTCAGGGTTAAAAATCATCGCATTTACCTTCTTGTGCAATTATACTATAATATAAGCAGAGATAAGTAAAGGAAAAAAACCCGAAAAGAGAGTAGGATGGCAAGGGAACAGATAGCTCCGACCAAAAGTAACCTCATCAGAACCAAAGAGCGGTTAAATACCGCCCTTGAAGGGTACGATCTTCTGGAACAGAA
The DNA here is from genome assembly GCA_031254385.1 of Treponema sp. Next base: position 740 of record JAIRUO010000114.1, read on the forward strand.
GAGGGAAATCCTTGTTATGGAGCTGATGCGGCAGGTTGAGCAGGTAAAAATACTGGAACGCAACCTGGACACCCGTATAGCCACGGCTTATCCCACCCTTAAGCGTATGCTGGTAGTGGTGGGAAGGGACAGGGCCGAGAAATTGTCCAAGGGCATCAATTATGACTTTGATTTGAGGGAAAAAAAGGTTGCCGTTGCCGGGATGAGCCTTCCGGGCCTGGAAATAAAACTGCCAAAGGCAGAACTTAAATATTCTCCTGCGAATTCATTTGCAGAATGTGACGAAACCGTGTTAGAATTCTTCAGTTTCCTGGAGATTCTAACAGAACTAGCGGCGGTCAGGACTATAGCCTGGCGCCTTGCCAGGGAGGTTAGAAAAACTCAGCGCAGGGTAAATGCGCTGGAGAAGATGGTAATACCGACCGCACGGGAGACTAAAAACTATATTGAATCAGCTCTTGAAGAAAGAGACAGGGATTCTTTTTTTACAAGCAAGCTGCTGAAAAGGAAGGCCGGCAAGGAATGAGCGATTCACTTTTTTCCAGTGTCCTGGTAGCCGTTACCGGTTCTGACGCTTCCATTTTGGCTGCCAAATACGCCATAGTCATGGCAAAAAAATACCAGTGCAAACTCTTTGCGGTCTACGTGGTTGACACGGCAACCATCAAGCAGCTTATGCTAAGCAAGATTTTTGTAAAGGATGAGAGCGTGGATTACGAGCGCAGCATGGAAGCCAATGGGGAAAGGTATCTTTCTTTTGTTGATGAGCTTGCCAGGGCAAAAGGGGTAAAAATTCACAAGGAAGTACGCAAAGGTGCGGTTTATACGGAGATTCTTGCAGCCGCTGACGAACATAAAGTAGATCAAATAATCCTGGGTGGCTGGGAGAAAAACAGGAACCCTAAGGATATTTTTTCACAATCCCACAGGGAGATAATGGTAAACGCCAAGTGCAGCGTATTTCTGGTAAAAGAACCCGGAATCGATCAAATTTACAAACAGGTATAAAAGGGGTAATCATGAGGATAGCGGTAGTAAGCGTTTCCCGGCAGCGGGGAATTCCTGAATATGTAAAGTCCTTGGCAAAGGGCATGGAGTCCATGGGGCACAGGGTTGATGTGATGGATGCCTGGACCGATGACGGCATGAGGCTTCCCGGCTATGAGTACATAGCGATTTGCGCGGAGCCTGTTTCTTTCTGGGGAGGGAAACTCTCGGAAGTTCTGCCCAGGGTTCTGGGCTCGGGGAGCGGATTAGTTGGAAAGAAAAGCGCTGCCTTTATCAAGAAGACCGGCCCTATTTTTATTGCCAAGGCTCTGGCCAATCTGATGAAGGCTATGGAAAGAGAGGGCATGAATGTGAACTGGAGTGACATACTCCTTAATCCGCCCCATGCAGAAGCATTGGGAAAACGTATTGGCGCATGAAACTTCGTTTCATGTTCGATTGAATTTTTAAGGTTAGCATAATTAATTTGGAAAATTACTATTCGCTCCTTGGAGTAAAAGAAACCGCATCTGTCCCGGAAATAAAAAAGGCATTCAGGGAAAAGGCAAAACATCTTCATCCCGATATCGCAGGCGATGCAGCTTCCTCAGAAATGCGAAAGCTTCTGACTGCTTATGAAGTTATTTCCAACCGGAACCGCCGCTTTGAATATGACAGGGCCTTTCACCGTTTCTCGCAAAAAACGAGCTTTGATTACAGAACCTTCTTAAGGGATAAGGAAGATGATCCGCAAAGCCAGTCCAAACTGATTTTTTTTGAGCTTTTGCATCTGGAAGAAGAGGCCGCTCTTGAAATCTGGAGAAAACAGGGTGCGCTTGAATTCCGCATGGAAAAGTACCTGGACAGGGAAGACTGGATGGATTGTACTTTTATGCTGGCAGAAGAACTGGAAAAGCGAATGTGTTATTACGAATCTTTTGTGCTTCTTCTCCAGATCATTAAAGAGGAAAGGATACGTCCTTATTTTAAGCATTTTATGGAAGATATAGAGTTATTTCTAAAAGAAATGGTGCGCCTGCATCTTCGTTCTGCGGTGGATATTGAAACTTATGCAGACTGCCTTGAGGCTCTTTTAGGCCTGGGCTTTTCTTCCCATGACGAGGCCCGGTGGATGCGTTCCCAAGCGGAAACCTTTGTCAGATTGGGAGAAAACGATCGCGCCGCTAGTATTTTTAAGGAAGCGCTGAAAAAAGATCCAGCACTTCCCAATGTGCGCCAGTTGCGCAAAAAACTAAATGTATATTGAATGCGCTATATAGAAGGTTTAAATGATACGCCTCAAGAATGAAAAGCAGATAGACGGCATACGGAAATCGTGCAAGATGCTCAGCGCCATGTTCCGTGA
>JAIRUO010000290.1 GCA_031254385.1 Treponema sp.
CTGCACAAAGTAAAGCTCAGCGATACCAGCTCATCTTACGGCGGCATACCTTTATATTCCGATTCCGAATCGGTATATATCGAAAAAGATGATGTACATACATTGATAATCGGCTCTACAGGCTCAAAGAAGACGCGCCTGATCGGAATGCCTGCCCTGTACCTGTACGCCCTGGCAGGAGAATCTTTCATTGCCTCTGATCCCAAAGGTGAACTATATGAAAGTACCATGCCCACGCTTAAAAAATACGGCTATAAGAGTTTTGTCCTTAACCTGCGGGATCCTCTACAGAGTAACAGTTGGAACCCTCTTTTTATGCCGTACCGTCTGTACAAGGATGGTTTTCGGGATAAAGCGATAGAATTAATAAACGATATGGCAAACTGTATTGTAAAAAGTTATTTAACGCAAGAAGCTTACTGGCAGAACAGCACAGCCAACTTGCTTGCCGGTTTGATTCTCACCTTATTCGAATGTGCTGAAGAATACAAGGTAACCCTTAAAAGCCTTCGCACCCTTCGGACACAAGCCTTCGGTAGCCATGAGTCTGAAGACGGCACTTTTATAAAAGGTGAAAGCAGCACTTTAATACGGGAAAAGTTATTAAAGTATCTTGATAAATCTTCTTTTATTTATTCCCTGCTATCCGGTACTGCGGATGTTTGCGAAGTAACCCGCAGTTGTATTGTATCGCAATTTGATCAGGCGATGCAGCCTTTTTTCAGTCAGGACAATCTCATTGACATGCTTTCTGGCACCAATATAGATATGGAAAATTTTGGCAAAAGAAAAACTGCCGTTTTCTTGATAATTCCAGATGAAAACACCCTTTACCACAGCCTTATCAGCGTATTTATAAAACAGTGTTACACAAGGCTTATTCACGAAGCGCAAAAATTAGCATCTAAAAAGCTGCCACGGCGCGTAAATTTTTTGCTTGATGAATTTTCCAGCCTGCCGCAGATAAGCGATTTCCCTGCAATGATAACAGCTTCCCGAAGCCGGAACATCCGTTTTAATCTAATAATACAAAGCGTAAGTCAACTGAAAAAGCGTTACGGTCATGAAGCAGAAACCATCAAGGGAAATTGTGAAAATTGGGTGCTGTTGCACAGCCGTGAACTTTCGCTGCTGAATGAGATAATTGAGTTATGTGGAAATAAAAATGCAGATGAGCCTTTAGTTTCTGTATCAAGACTACAGACGATGAATAAAGAAAAAGGCGAAGCCTTTATACTGAATAAACGCAATTATCCGTATATTGCCCATTTACCTGATATTGATAAATATCCCTTAATTAGGTCAAAAAAGAAGGGGGTAAAATATCCGGCAAATAAGAACAAGGCAAACTTTGTTTTTAATTTTGAAGAATTTTGTTTTTTGGCAACTCCTGAAAGCCTTTCCAGATTATTTTCAAATAGAAAAGAAGAATTTGAGAATATAAACGAGGGTTTTATAACAGAACCAGTATTCATAGAATCAAGCGAAGAAGAGCTAGAAGAGCGAGATATTTACAGCAGTGAAATTATACTGGATTTTATTACTGAGTTATCTGCCCTAAAAAAAAATATGAAGCCAAAATAAAGGGTAACAGCGATTGTTGTGGAAATGACGGAGAACGAATGCCATTTATAGAGGACTAATGCCAAAGCGGCAATTACAATGAAGGAGAAAGAATGACCATTTATGCTATAAGCGACCTGCATTTATCCGGCGAAAATGTAACAAAGCCCATGGATATCTTCGGCGAAGGCTGGGAGGGCTATATAGAAAAAATCCAAAAAGACTGGGATGCTTCTGTAGGGGAAGACGACATCGTGCTTATCGGTGGCGATATAAGCTGGGCGATGTATTTGGAAGATGCCCAGCCCGACCTTGACTTTATCGGGCGGTTCAAGGGGGCAAAAATTTTGGTACGGGGAAATCATGACTACTGGTGGAAAAGCATATCAGGCGTACGCGCCGCGCTCAGCGTTGGCACTTATGCCCTGCAAAACGACAGCATACGACTTGACCGTGTAGTGATCTGCGGCACACGTGGCTGGACGGTGCCTGAACCGACTGGTATTGCCGAAGAAATAAGCAGCCAAGAAGACAACAGCTACAAAAACAGCGCAGAAAATCTCAAGATTTATAACAGGGAAGTCGAGCGGCTGAGGCTGTCGCTAAAAGACGCAGCAGCCAAACGCAAGGATAGTGTACGGCCATTTGCATCGCCCTGAAGACCACACCGCGCTGTATTATGAAAAAAACGGCATTGAATATTATTTGACAAGCTGCAACATGGTCAATAACAGGCTGGTACGGATTTTGTGAGATAAGGAGTTTTAATGTCAATCTTATTTTCCGGTGATTTTCATGCCAGCCTGTCGGGTGAAATCGCCGCAATTACAAAAAAAAATCTTCTAAAAAAATATGGCCGAAAAAAATATAACGACATAAAGTATCAGATCATTTTAGGGGACGGTGGGTTTCTATGGCCTGGAAACCAAAAGGCTGATATGGAAAATTATAAAAAACTAGCCCGCCGCAGCTTCCCCGTCCTCTGCGTAATCGGCAATCATGAGCCTATGCTCGGCATGGATGATACACCGGAGGCTGATATAGGCATCGGAGAAAAAGTGCTGTTGGTAAATAAGGAATATCCTTTTATTGCGTATCTCAAGCGAGGCAAGGTGTATACCATTGACGGGATCAAGTTTTTAGTATTAGGCGGTGCCATGTCAATTGATAAAAATATCCGGCTTGCAGATAATTCATGGTGGAAGCGCGAATATTGGACAGAATCTGAAAAGAGGGATGTTTTCAAACTGCTTGAGACGGATCATATCTTTGACTGTATCCTTTCTCATACCGGCCCTCACCGCATAAACAAAATACTTTTCCAGCATCAATCATTTATCCCGGTTATTGATGACAAGGTCGCCTTCCTTAATGAAATAATAGACATAAAGATTAAATGCCGCGAATGGTGGTGCGGGCACTGGCACCGGGATTTATACTTTTACAGTTCAGAACTAAACCGTGGATACCAGTATCTTTATAGAACAACAAAGATACTTGACAGGATGGAAAACAGTATAACAGTTTATAACGAATACAATAAGGCTGACCGACAAGGTTAAAGGAGTAACTATGAAAGAATACAGGATTTATTTACCAACCCACCTAAAGGAAAGGAAACTGGAGACTAAAAATTACATACTGGCGCAGCACTATCTGGATGGTATTTTCACTTCAGGTTTTTGCGGATGCGTATTAGGCGTTGGAAGATATGATTTTCAGACAAAAATTCTTGGGAGTCTGAAGTTTGACTTCGCAGAAGAAGATTATGATGATGAAGACTTTGATGTTGAAGAAAAGCAAAAAAGGAAGCCAAAACTACAGCATAGACTCATTATAGCAGACCTATTGCCATTAATTGGGTTTTACAAACAGGCTGAACCTAACAGCAACAAAAAGAAGGGCAGCGGTGTTATTTTGAAATTTTTACTACCCGATTGTGTTGTCCCGGAAGAAAGAGAATTCCAGATTTATTGCGCCATTAAACTGCTGAATGGGAAATACATCACCAAGGACGAGGCGGTACAGATGAGCGGATATCCGGAAGCAATATTCGATGATTTATTCATAGTATTTGAAGCCCGATATATGAAAATGTGCAGATATGGATATAGTGATGTTCAATATAAAGAAGACCAGGAAGAAGACGAGGAAGAAGAGTGAAGAAATATGGCAGAACCATTTTACGGCGATTTTAACGCCAAAGCAGATATATTTATCATAGCCGATATAAGCCCCTTAATGCTTCTAGGCAAGATCGGGCAATTATGCTGCTTGAATAAGTTATTCGATAACGTCTGGACAACAGAAACAATAAAAGAGGAATTTGGAGAAAAGCTGCCCGAATGGATAAAAATCCAACAGCTTTCTCATCCTTATTGGGCAACTTTGCTAGACAGACTTGATTACGGGGTAAGCACCGCTTTTATCTTGGCGATGGAAGTAGGAGATAACATTAAATGGAAAGAACTGGGAGAAATAAATCCCATACTAATTCTTGATGATAAGAACGCAAGAAGATATATACATAAAACAGGTTTGGGTTATAAAACAATCAGCACAGCCAATATATTAAATTGTGCACACGAGAGAGGCATCATTAATTTTGACGGTATACAGAAGGTAAAAGATGCATATTTAGTGAAACATAAACTGCAATTATGAGGAGTTTTAATGTCAATCTTATTTTCCGGTGATTTTCATGCAAACGCAATAGGCGAGCTTGACTTAATTACAGAAGAGGCTCTTATTGTTAAATACGGTGAGGAAATATATAGCGGCATCAAGCATCACATTATTTTGGGAGACGGCGGGTTCATGTGGCCGCATAATGTTGAAAAAGACAAATACAATTACAAAATGCTCGCCAAGCGCCCCTTCCCCGTCCTCTGCGTATTGGGCAACCATGAACCGATCTACGGCATGAAAAACGTGCCGGAAGCTGAAATCGGCATTGGTGAGGCGGTTTATAAAATAAACGCTGAACCCTTTGTTGCATACCTTAAACGTGGGAAGGTTTATGTTATTGACGGCATAAAGTTTCTGGTCTTAGGCGGGGCATTATCCATAGACAAATACTGCCGTATTCCAAATGTAACATGGTGGGAAAAAGAATACTGGGACGAGCAGGAAAAGAAAGATTTATTTGCGTTGCTTGAGACTGAAAACACCTTTGACTGCGTTATTTCCCATACCGGCCCTTCACATATAAATGAAGAGCTTTTACAATATTCTGATAACTATTATGATAAAACATTTGACGAAGCGGCGATACTAAACGATGAAATTCACAAAAGGATCCG
>JAIRUO010000091.1 GCA_031254385.1 Treponema sp.
ATGAAGCCTTTGTGTTTATTGCCGAGGTGGCTGACATGAAGGCCCTGAAACAGAAATTTTCAAAAGAACTGGAAAAGGATCTTAAATACGTGGAAAGCCTTAAGGCTAGGCTGGCAAACAATAATTTTCTCAAAAATGCGCCCCCCGAACTGGTTGAGGCGGAAAAACAAAAACTTGCAGAGGCAGTAAAAAGAACTGGCAAAATAGAATCTTATATTCGGGATATGGGAGGAACCCTCGGTTCCCCAAGGGGGAACCGATGACCACTGAGGAAATGCTGCTCCTCAAAAGTACTTTCTTGGCGCCTTATTTCCAGCTTGCCACCGCCCTTATCGGAAAGACCCGTGAAGGAGGCGGCAATATGTTCAGGCATCAGCTTGATACCATGGCCACTCTAATTGACTACGGGTATATTGATTCGGTGCTTCTTAAGGCTTCAATAGTGCATGACCTTATTGAAGACGTGCCGAATTTTAATCATAATCTGCTTCTGTCTGTGGACTTTGAAAGCCCTTCGGTGTACGATCTTGTAATGGAAGTTACCCGTCGGCCGGAAGAAACCAAACCGGAGTTCCTCACCAGAATTTTTCAATCAGGTTCCCATCAAGCCAAGATTCTAAAAGTTGCCGACCGCATTTCGAACATGATCTCTTTAGGCTTTGTAACGCAGACCGAATTTATAAGTCGCTACTGTGAAGAAACAGTCCGTTATATCTATCCCATTGCCGATGCGATAAACAAGTCCATGCTCTCGGAACTGCAATCCCTGGTGGAATCCCGGCGCAGATATCTGATCATAATCGGTAAATAGAGGAAATAATGTTAGGACCAGCAGTAAATGCCATTGTAATAGTTGTATGTGCCCTTGTTGGCATGTTCCTTGTCAGGGGCATACCCGAACGTTTCGAAGAAATAATAAAAAAAGCAATAGGGCTTTCCATTATCTATGTTGGGATAAAAGGCGCGTTTGATAACCAGAGGGTGCTACTCCTTATAATGAGCATGGTATGCGGCGGGGCCCTGGGTGAACTTATCAATATTAACGGCTTGATGAATAGGCTTGGCCTCTGGGCTGAACGCCAGCTTAGCAAAAGCGCAGCCAAAAAAAACGCTGCTAATGCTGATGGTGGCGAAGCTGCCAACAGTGAGACTCCCAATGAAGCAGCTGCGGTCAAAAAAGAACGTTCCTTCTCCAAAGGCTTTGTTACTGCCAGCATACTCTACTGCTCGGGGTCAATGGCTATTGTCGGTTCCATGCAGAGCGGCCTTCAGGGGATTCACGATACGCTTTTTGCAAAATCCATACTTGATGGTGCCATCTCCATAGTCTTTGGCGCATCAATGGGTATAGGGGTAGTTTTTTCTGCAATACCTGTCTTTCTTTACCAGGCCGGAATCGCGCTTGCGGCTATGGCTGTAAAAGACATTCTTACCCCGGACATAATCCGGGAAATGTCCGCCGTGGGCAGCCTTCTTGTCGCGGCCATAGGGTTTAATTTTCTGGGCGTAAAGGAAATAAAGGTCGCTAACTTTATCCCCGCGATTTTTATTCCCCTAATTTATTTAAGCATTGAAGCCTTGTTTTCCTAACCCCCTATCTTCTCCGTTAGCACTTGCAATATGGCATAGATATCAATGGGTTTGGAAAGGTGGCCGTTCATGCCTGAAGCAAGGGCTTTTTCTATATCTTCTTTGTAGGCGTTAGCTGTCATGGCAATAATGGGTACGATTTTTGCGTCTGGGCGGTCGATTTTTCTTATCCTGCGGGTGGCCTCATAGCCGTCCAGTTTGGGCATCTGTATGTCCATAAAAATTAAGTCGTAGTAGCCGGCAGATCTTGAGCTAAAGGAGGACACGGCCTCTTCTCCATTGACGGCCTCTTCAATTTCTACATGAGTGTCCGCAAGTAGCTCCATCAGGATGTAGCGGTTAATTTCCACGTCTTCTACAAGAAGTAAACGCTTGCCTGAAAGATTAGGGATATGTCCCCCTTGCGACTGATTTTCTTCTTTCTCCGCTTTGGGAAAATCAAGCGTAAATTCAAAGGTCGATCCTTCGCCGGGTTTGCTGCTTACGGCGATCTCTCCGCCCATCATTTGCGCCAGGTTCTGGCTGATAGACAGCCCAAGCCCGGTTCCTCCAAAACGATTGAAAATGCTTGAATCTGCCTGGCTAAAAGATTGAAAGAGCTTGGCCGTCTGTTCTTCCGACATTCCTATACCGTTATCTGATATTCTAAAATGCGCTTTCACATTTTTTTCGTTTTCTTCCGTTGCGCTGATGGCAAGAATAATGGTTCCATTTTCCGGAGTAAACTTAACGGCATTTCCCAGCAGATTTATCAGTATTTGATTGAGCCTAAGTTTATCACCTAGAATACTGTGATTTTTTATTTCCTCAATATTTGTTTCCAGGATAATGCGACCTTCAGCGCAGCGCTGGGCTATAAGCTCTTTTACCTCGTTCATGGCGTACTTTAGGAAGAAGGCTTCATGGATAAGCTCAAATTTGCCGGATTCGATTTTTGACATATCCAGCACATTGTTCAATACTCCCAGAAGATGCTTGGAAGCGGTTTCTATTTCTGTAACAGCGGCAAGGGTTTTTGGATTCACTGCGGATTTACGGGCAATAAGGGCCATGCCTATAACCGCGTTAAGGGGAGTGCGTATCTCATGGCTCATGTTGGCAAGAAAGGCGCTCTTGGCCATTGACGCTGCTTCTGCCGCTTTCTGGAGTTCTTCCAGCCGTGAATTTTGTTCGTTTATTTCTGAAATCATGGAACGGTAAATACTTACATCGGACATTATAAGGATGCAGCCCCTTGGCCTGTACCTTACCATTATCATTCTGATCGTTACCATATAAGTAATAGATATGCCGTCTTTCCCCGGCAGCCTAAGTTCTCCGCTTCGTTCCAAGAGGCCGCTTTCCAGCGGTTCAAGCAGATTATTTGGGATACATTCCGCGTCATTCTTTTTTAAGTAGGAGAAAAAATCTTTTAGGGAACTATGATCATTGTCAAGGGCAAAATCCGGAAAGGCGTTCTTTGCGGCAGGGCTGGCATCAACTATTATTGAACTTTCGTTTAATACCAGGATGACATCTTTGAGGAGGGTATAGATGCTGCTTAGGGTTAAGGCTTTTATATCGAAGAGTTGCGATCTGTAAGACGATGCGGCAAAGAGCATAAAGGTAACAAAAAAACCCAGAGGGGTTATGTCATAAGGGATAAAACGAATTCCCGCAGTATAAAGCGCATTTAGTATATAGGGAAAAAAAACACCAAATCCCGCAACTATTGTCAGGGGTTCATGTCTGGCATATTTTAAAATATACCTAATGAGTATAATAAAGGCCAGAAGTACTACCACGAAACCCATAACGGTATGTATCCAAAACCCAGGACCCCGCGTAGGCGCAGGACTGGCATAATCGAGGAACATAAAATGATGCAAGGGATTGGTCAGCATGGCAAGAGCATCCAAAACCGGAAGAATCCAGATTAAAGGTTGGATAAGCGGATTTGTCTTTACCTGGGCAAAGTTAAGGATAAACCATAAAACGCTAAAGGGTACAATGCTGACCAGGGATATTCTTATGGTGTAAATAAAGGGAAAGAAGGTTCCGGCAGAAACTATGGCAATCGCGTTTAATAGGGTCCAGAGGACAACAACGACACCGAGCTGAAAAAAACTTATGGATTGGCGGTTCCTTGTATCCCCAAACCACAGGAAACCAAGAAAATAAATTACAATCCCACAAAAAATCAGGGAAATTGTTAATATTGTAATCTCCAAAAACATGATGCTCCCTCTTTTCTTCAGTTCTCCTGTTTTTCTCCTCTGTACTCCTCACTTTTTTTAATTGTCGCCGCGTAAAGGCTGTTTATAAGACCAAGTATTGCCGAAAGGGTAAACAGGAATTCAATGCCTGTTACCGTCCATATCCAGCCGCCCAAAAGTGCAATAAAAATGCTTATCAGATGGTTTACCGAAATACCTGTAGATAAAGTTGCAGTAATTTCTTCCTGGTTTGAGGCAATGCGTTGGACATACACGTTAGCCGCCATGCTAGCCATGGAAATAATGGAATCCAGAACGTAATTGACGCATACCACAATAAAGGCTATATGCGGGGGAAAAAGCCTGTGCGAAAAACCGTAGAACAGGCAGACCACAATAAGGATAAGGGTATCTGCGACCATTACAACCTTATAGCCAAGCCTGTCAATTATCCTGCCGACCAAGGGACTGCAAAGTATGCCGAAGCCTGCACATATCGCAAAGAGAAAGGACATAATCGAAGGATTGGCCCCATACTCAAGTATCAATACATAAGGCGCAAAAGTCAGGAATATCTGCTTGCGTGCGCCGTAAAAAATTTCAAGTATATAATATTTGGTAAATTTTTTTGCAAAATAAAAACGCCTACGCTGGGAATTAAGGGTGGTTTCTTGCAGGGCAAGAACAACCAGGGTTGAGGCGAT
>JAIRUO010000157.1 GCA_031254385.1 Treponema sp.
CTACATTTAGAAGTGATACAAGAAAGGCTTGAGCGGGAATTCGATCAGTCTGTTATTTTTACAGCCCCGTCTGTAAAATACCATGTACGCCTTCGGGGAGGCCCTGGCAATTCTTCAGAGGAAATAATGATTGACAACCCCATGGATTATCCGGAAGACGGCCGTATAGAAAGCGTTGAAGAGCCTTATATACGGGCCGCAATAATTACCCCCAAAGAATACCTGGGGAATATAATGAGCCTTTGCATGGAAAAAAGGGGCGTTCAGACAAACATGACCTATCTGGACGAAAAGCGGGTTGAAATGGTGTACGATATGCCCCTTTCGGAAGTGCTGTTTGATTTTTATGACCGCCTTAAAAGCACCAGCCGTGGTTATGCGTCATTTGATTATGACATTACAGGCTATAAACCTACAGAGCTGGTAAAACTTGACATACTCCTTAACGGAAAGGCCGTTGACGCCCTTTCCCAACTAGTGTTCAAGGAAAACGCTTATGACCGTGCCCGTAAAGTCTGCGAGCGCCTGGTAGACGAAATCCCCAGGCAGCAGTTCAAGATTCCGATTCAGGGCGCAATAGGCAGCCAGATAATAGCCCGCGAAACCGTGAACCCCCTGCGCAAGGACGTGCTTGCCAAATGCTACGGCGGCGACATTACGCGTAAACGTAAGCTCCTGGAAAAGCAGAAGGAAGGAAAAAAGCGTATGCGCATGGTTGGGGATGTTGAACTGCCCCAGAGCGCGTTCTTGGCGGTGTTGAAGACTAAGGAAGATTGAGAAGTTCCGGCCTATATTCAAAATGCATGGTAACAAAATGATACCACTTACCGCCCCAGATAAATCCGTACTTTTCAAAAATTGCGACGATTTCATAAGGAATGGAATTTTTGTATACCACAGCCCCTTGTGCCTCCCATAACCAGTAGTGGCTTAAATTAACCGCTATATCAATTGCTATGCCAAAGGAATGGGGGCTTAGGCGTTCTGTTCCGGCAATAGTTCTGTAATTGAAAGTCCCGCCGGGAGGAGAAAGGTATTTTATGGATTCCGGCCCCAGAGCTTCAAGCTCGGCAATAATAGCTTCCAGTTTCTTATCAATATCAAAACGAGTAGTGATAAGCAGCCAGGGGCCGTTCAACGAAGGCATCCACTGAATTGGTCTAAGCCTTGAACGGATAGTGGCTTCATTATTTCCATATAGGGCGCGAAAAAAAGCATCATTCCTGAATCTGCCGGGATCATAATTAAAACGTGGAGGATTTCTTTGTTCCCCCTGCGGATAGGAAAGGCTGAGCATGTCCTTAAGGTCAGGACGTTCAAGCATGGCCTCAAAATCTTTGTCTTCCCCGTCATCATAAACAATCACAGTTCCGTCAGGAAAGCGTATGCCATTGGAAATAATTTCAAAAGCGCCTGGGTAAGCGGAGGCAAGCATTTCAAGATCGCCTCGCTCATCACCATGAACAGAAATGCAAACAGCCGTTAAGAGCAGATATATGATTGCTGTTTTCATAAGCTCATATCCCATAACTTGATAAACGGGTCTATTTCCGTTCTGACCCTTTTTAGAAAAGATAAATCATCTACGCCAGGCCGCCTTCCTCCCGCAGCCGCAGATTCCGGAAAATGCGCCCAAAGATAATCGCAGATTTCTAAAAGATTTTCTGTTTCTTCTTCTTGTGCTGGGATCTGTCCTGTCAGAATATCCCGTAACTTAATTAGATATGCTTTTTCATTCTTAATGAATTCCTCAAGAACTTGTCTTTGCGCAAGCTGTTTTTCTTTTGATTTTTCCGGAAACGAAGATACGCAAGATTGCCCTTTGAGTGTCAGCTTTTTTATCGCTTCTTCCGGGCTTAGTTTTTTTACTCCTAGTTTAAGGCCCGGCCCTTGCATTTCGTAGAGACGTGTTGAAGAAGAGAACTCTTCTTCAAAAAGATTCCGGTAATTCCGCAATGCGGGATCGCTTCGTACCGGAAGACCAGATTTAGATATTGCCGCAAAGGTCCCTTCCCTAAAAGCAGCCTGGACATTAGGCAGGGAATAAAAACGTGTTCCACGCATAAGCCGGGCCTGATGCCCAGGACTTGACCGGGCATGGTATGCGTCTGCGGTAAACGAAAAATCCAGACCTGCAATAATAACGGGGCCTCTTCCGCATTTTATGGCAAGCTGGACAGCGGAGAGTCCAACAGAACCTAAAGGCGCAAGCAAACAGGGGAGGAGTCCTGCTTCTTCAAGACGTTTAAGGAGCCGGAGTTCTGTCCAGGGAGTAAAAAACAAAAAGGTTTCGCCTCCTAAAATCCGTATAGAAGAGGGGAGCGCAGATAGGTCCGCCGCCGCAGAAACATTCCATCCCCGGCTGCCGGAAAAATCGCTAAGATTCCAGTGCTGGCTTTCTAGAATCACCGCCAAATCTGGCTCTATGTTCCGTTCCTTTAGGGAAGGAATGCAGGTATCTGCACATATTATTCTGAAAGGCCGATCTCGCAAACCCGCAGTATCATAGAATTTTTTAAGTTCGTCCAGAATAATATCCATGCTCGGCCCTGCGCCCAGAACCAGCATCGGATCAGCGCCAAAATCCAGGGCGGTGATGTCGCGTAACTCAGAAATAAGGGGCAGATTTTTTATTGCGTTCTTGATGTAGAGCCTTCCCAAACGTATCAGGGTCATAGCATTGCTCCAGGAAACGGCCAAGTCTTTTCGCAGAACGGCTGCTGTTTTTTCGTAGAGTTCGGGAAAGAGCTGCCAGCCTCCGTTTAATTGCAATAGCTCTACCCTGCGGAATTTTTTTTCGCCCCAGGTATTGTGTACCAGGGAGCAAAGTTTTGCTGAAGTTTCAGGCAGTTCATCAATTTTGACAAGGAACAGCCTGTCTTCGTTGTCCAGCAAATCTTTTATTGCATTTCGTGTTAAATCAAACAGCAGATCATCGGCTTCTGCGCAAAGTATGGCGGAATTGTCTTTTAGTTTTTCCAGGAGCCTGGCCAAGCCGTAGCCGTAAAGAGGAGACGGGCAGAAATACAGAGTCCTGTCTTTTGTATCAAGATTTTCAATAAGTCGTTCGGCTTGGGATATAGGGTCGATGCGGGAAAGCAGCGTCTTTCCTTTATAGGAAAGAGAGCTGCCCCGACGAGCGGGAAGCTCTTGGGGCGTATCACGGTTCTCCATCCTGCTTTCCCCGGATAGGGTTTTTATTCCAGGAAGTATTGGAAAATATCCCAGAATTTGTCATCCAGTTTTGGGTTGTTCAGGAAAAAATAATGTATGTCTGTATCGGCGGCATTGGATAACCAATAGGAATAGTACATTTGTATTAACGAAGTGTTGTATTCATCGGCCTCGCTTTCTTCATTAGGATAAAGCACTACCACATTGGTACCTATGATTATAGGCACGGAAGGAGTATGTATGGGAGTTGTAAATGCGGCCTGCCAGAATCTGTCGTTTGTTCCCGCATTTACCCGATTGTATTCATCATAAAGAACGTAAATACCTGTAGTGGCCACAGAAGAGAATAGGCTAGTGCTTCCGTAATTCAAAGGCAGGGGCCCAAAGCTATATTTGTAAATTCCCATATCCTGGGCAGCGCTGTCAAAACCCACATCCTTTGCGTATTCAATAAAAACTTCCGCTTCCGAAACAAGCCAGTCTTCAATCCGTCCGCGCTGGTAGGTCATCATATAATTGCGGATTTTATCCATTATCGTATAGTCCTGAATATCCGCCTGTCGTGCGGTTTCCTCCACCCTAAAAATCGCGTAGGAATCATTGGAAAGCCTTATTACGTCGCTTAGGCTCCCCCAGGGCAGTGCCAACAGTCCATCAAGCTGGGCGCTTGGTATTTCGGCTGACAGTTCAAAAATCATGCGGTTTCCCATATCCCCGGAATTATCGGCGTATACATCCCTGGACATATTCCTTGCCGCATTTTCAAAAGTATCAGCGCCGCTCTGAATGGAATTGAGGATTTGCCTGGCTTCCCGCTCGCCGGAATAAACA
>JAIRUO010000011.1 GCA_031254385.1 Treponema sp.
ACAATTATTTTTTTCATATTCAAGCTCCGCCCGATACCTGCTTTGTATCAATCGTAAAAAGTATTGCCTCAACCCGGCGGTTAAGAGATGAAGTAGTAGAAGCAGGCATCGAAACATTCCTTTCTCCGCCATAGCCATTCGCGGTTATTCGGTTATCTAACGGTTCTTGGCCTGTATATACTAATTTAAGTTTCGCTTTAACCGCATCTGCCCGATCCTGGCTTATTTGCGTCAACTGAAGGGCCTCAGCTGCAGTACCGGTAACCGGATTAGCATGGCCATGCAATATCAACATATAATTCTTATTGCGTAGCATTTCTGCCATAACTTTGACAATATCATCGTTCGTTGCTTTTTCCTGTGTCGTAAGGTTGGTACCGCCAGGAGTGGGGGAATTGACATTATAAGCAGTCGCGTCCCCGGAAAAAATGATGTATTCAATATCAACAATCGATATGCTCTGAAGCAATATCTGTGGAGGAAGTTGTTGGATGATCACAGTAGGCGGGATTTTTTCTTTTATGTACTGTTTCTGTTCCTCAGTGAGATATTGAAAGATAGTTTCGGGAGGCAGATCCTTAATATAATTCAGTATATCTTGGTCAGTAACATCTTTTATGATTATCTCAAGTGGAAGCTGCTCGTAAATTGTATCATGAATTTCTACAGTTTCCACGATTGTCGTATAGATTTGCTCTGGGGGAAGTGTTTTAATAATCGGAATATAAAATAAATCCTCCTCCCACCATTTTTCCAAAATTGGATTTTCCCAGTTACAAGTCGTAAAACAAGCGCACACAAGCAATAATAAACAATAGGCAAATTTTGCGTTCCTGTTTTTCATACATACCTCGCTTAATTTTTAATTAGTGTCAACCTGGATAACTATCAATTCTACACGGCGGTTCCTGTTCCAGATGTCGTGATCGCTGGTAACAGTCCTTGTGCCGCCATAAGAAATAATAACCATTTGTTCTTCGCTTACGCCCCTTGCTCTAAGCTGATCCGCTACCGCATGTGCCCGCTTTGAGCCAAGGGCCATAAGCTCGTCAGCTTCCCTGGGATCGGTGGTAACCGGATTGGCATGACCTTCTACCCTGACCAGGAAATCAGGGTTTTCCATTAGCAATCGAGCGGTAGAATTAAGTGCCAGTTCATTCAGCCCCTGTGCGTCATGGTCAATGCCAACATTATATTCTCCTATATCCGGCCCAAAAAGGATAAATTCAACCGCAGAAATCATAGTCCGCTTTATAATTTCAACGGGAGGAAGCATTCTTACAGTCTCGGTATTTATAGCTACAGCCGATGTATCCTGATATCTGGTCTTTTCTGGCAGAGGGAATTTATACCCGGCTGTTATGGAAAACCCGGCTATATGCGGATACCCTCCGCGAATTGAAGCCTCTATATGCCACCTGGGAGTCAGCGGTATGGTAATGCCTGCAGCAGCGTCAAATAACAAAGAACCTCGAGTCATTGTTACATTATCGAAGGGTGACTCCGTTCCCCTATATGCAGAAATCAAGCCTATACCGGCCTGAAAAAAAATATTGATATTCTTTTCAGTAGAACCAAGGCGCAGAAAATTCCAACGCAAATAGACCTGGCCTTCAAAAGTTAATATATTACGAGAATCTGATTCGGTACTGTAGCTTACGCCGAGCCTGCTTCCAACCATTAGCAAGGGTGAAAGCCACAGTTTGGGGTCTAAAATAAGTTGATAAGACATTCCTTTTACAAATAGGCCGCTTATTCCCAAGCCAGCATCCAGCGACCAAAAGTTTCCTGCTGGAAATTCTGTTTGGGCATATAATCCATTAATAAGAACAATAAATACTAATAGTAGAATTATAATTTTTTTAAATTTTATCATAGTTTATTATTGCATAATATTTGGAATTGTCAAGTCTAGCTGTATTTTTAGATACGAAACGGCGCGGCTTTACCGCAGGAAGCGCAAGTTGCCGCTAACGCACCGTTTTCTTTTTTAGTACGAAGCCCAGATGTGTCAATTCTGTAGCCACGGCGACTGACAAGGGTTTTACCACAGAAGGAGCACAAGGTATCGTTCTTTTCGCCAAAAATGTTTCCCGCATAAACATAAGCCAGGCGCTTGTGTGCACGTTCCGCAGTCTCAAGCAGAAACTCAGGAGGTGTAGGCGGAGCGTTCCATTTCCAGTCAGGATGATAAGCCGAAAGATGCCAAGGGACTTGTGCCTTTTCTGTGCCGATATTCAGGCTTTCCATAAAATCAACACAGGCATCCAGTTCCTGTTTGCTGTCGTTGAGGCCGGGAACCACCAGAGTGGTAAGCTCAACATGAACGCCCTTATCGCAAGCTGTACGAATAAAGCTAAGTACCGTATCCAGATCGCCCCCCAATACTTTCGCATAGGTGTCTTTAGAAAAGCATTTTAGGTCAATGTTAGCCGCATCAGTAAGCGCCAAGACTTCTTCCGCTGCCGCCGCCTTTATACAGCCATTGGTTACCAGCACATTGGCGATTCCGGCCTTTCGCGCCTCATTCATACAGTCCAAAAGATACTCAATATGCACCAGCGGCTCCGAATAGGTATAGGCAAGAGCGCCGCACTCTTTAGCCGCCGCTACCAGTTCCTTTGGCGTTATTTTCCGGGCCGCTGTTTCGGTGCTTTGGGAAATATGCCAGTTCTGGCAAAAGGGGCAGCGTAGATTGCAGCCCAGAAAGCCGGCGGAAAGAATTTCCGTACCAGGCCGGAAATGGTAGAGCGGTTTTTTCTCTACAGGGTCTTTAGCAAGAGCCGTCACGCATCCATAAAAAGGAATCTCACCCTCTCCCAAACGGTTGCCCCTCACCTTGCAAATACCGCTTTTATCAGGGCTTAAAACACAAGAATGAGGGCAAAGTTCGCATTGAAGAACACCCCCGTTTTCATTAGAATCTGCCGTTTTAACAAAACGCATTCCCTAACCCCTTCTTCCCCTTTGTACCTTTGTGCCTTTGTGTGATAATTTTGGGAAAATTTCAGGTTTCTGCCAGAAACTTATCCCTGAATTCGCGGGTTTTTTGAATAAAGCGAATGGGATCGTCCACTTCAAAGGGCTCCAACGCCACGCCTCTTGCGCCTCGGCGTATCCATAGTTTAATCAAGGGGACGCCTTCGCCGCTTTCCGTAACCGCAGAATGGAGTTCCTCAATAAAGACAACATCCTCCAGCCTGAATTCCATCACCATGGGATTAATGCCAAGGGGGTCATAAACTAAAATGAGCTTGTTCTTTTCCAACGGATGCTGGCGCGGATAACCGGTAAAAGCTACGCCGTTTTTTGGCGGCCCTTTGCCGTATTTTGTGACCTCGTTAAGAGGCAGGGTTTCCAGAAAGTTTATTTCAGCCATATTCAACTCCGGTAATATTTGTTATAGAATACTAAAGGAGGGCGAATTGGACAATCAGGAAAAAACCTATTATATCTTCCAGGGAAACTCTCTCTTAACGCCGGATAATACGCCGGATTCGCTGGTTCACAAAGCGGTCAGCCAAGAAAAAACAGCGGAACTGCTACGGCAATTTTCTGATATAGACTCTTTTTCTATCCCTTCTCTAGTTGGCTTTGAATCCATTAATGCGGTAATGCTGAATAGTTCCGAAACAGTTGACGGCTGGAAGCAAATACCTGTACGCCAGGCCTTAAGCCTTTTTGCGCAAGGGGCTTCGGCTCAAGGAGCCGTAGCAGAGGGCACAGAAGCCGGAATTATTCTCAGGGCGTTCCACATCGCGCAATGGCGCAGGGAATCCCTCTTTTGCGGATGCTGCGGTTCAAGGAATAATGATGCCGATACGGAATTGGCACGTCTCTGTCCTTCCTGCGGACATCTGGAATTTCCCCGCATAGCTCCGGCGGTTATTACGATAATCGTTAATGATAAAGACGAAGCATTACTGGCCCATAATAAAAAATTCACTTCAGGGATGTATAGCCTAATAGCCGGTTTTAACGAAGCCGGAGAAAGCCTTGAAGAAACAGTGGTCCGTGAAATCAGAGAAGAGGTCAGCCTTGAAGTTAAGGACCTACGTTACATAAAATCCCAGCCCTGGCCCTTTCCCAATTCCCTGATGACAGGTTTTTTCGCACATCACGCCAGTGGGAGCATCAAGGTTGACGGCATCGAAATTGAGGACGCGCAATGGTTTTCTAGGGACAAACTGCCCACCCTGCCAGGCTATGGTTCTGTTTCGCGTTATCTGATTGAGTTATGGAGGAAGGGACTGGGGACCAGGGACTAGGGGCTGGGGGTTATTGTTAGCAGTCTGTGCGTTGTAGTAACACGCCATGCTTACTAACTTAGACCCCTAGTCCCCCAGTCCCCGATCCCTAACCCCCTATACAGATCGTTTCCCTTGTCGTCTATGATGATAAAGGCCGGGAGTTTTTCAACGCTGATAAGGCGCACTGCTTCCATGCCGAGTTCAGGATAATCAACAAGCTCATTGGCGGTGACGTACTGCGCTAATAGCGCCGCGGCGCCGCCTATAGTGCCAAGGAAGAAGCCGCCATGATTTTTGCATGCTTGCGTCCAAAGCTGTGTGCGGTTTCCTTTTGCAAGGCTGATAAGGGAATAGCCACGCGAGAGCAACTCTTCGCCGTAAGGGTCCATGCGCTGGGCGGTTGTTGGTCCCAGGCTGCCTATATGTCTGCCAGGTGGAGTACCGGCGGGACCGGCATAATAAACGGGATGGTTTTTTACATATTCGGGCAAGTCTTTTCCTTGTGAAATCAGGTGATGCCATTTCAAATGCGCCAGGTCTCTGGCCACAATTAATTTCCCCGTAAGGAATATTTTATCGCCAGGCGAAAGGTGAGATAATTTTTTGCATACATCTCTCATCGGAAGGTTTATATCGATTTGTGTGTCTTGAGATGAAATGCTGTCTTCGGTCTTCTTAATATTAATGTTTAGTGTTTCTAAAAACGCTTTTGGTTCATTGATGAGCTTTTCCAGATGTAGGCCGTTTTTATCGATGTACGCATACATATTCCGGTGGGCAACGCAGGAGACGCCTATAGAAACCGGAAAGGTAGCCGCATGTCTTGGCAGCCGCAATACCCTTGCGTCAAGGATAAAGTTTTTGCCGCCAAATTGAGCGCCCAGTCCGGTATTGCGTCCAATTTCCATTACCTTTTCTTCCCAGTATTTGTCCCGATGGATGAATAAAGATGCGTCTATGCCTGGCGTCTCAAAATAAGGAACCGTGTCTAGAGCTTCTGCGGTGGCAAGTTTTAAGACTTCAAGGTTTTGCTCTGGGCTTAATCCCCCGGCAACAACCGCAATGCGATAAGGAGGGCAGCCGGCAGTTCCCAAGGCTTTGATTTTTTCTTCCAGGAAGGTGAGAAAAACATCGTGCTGGAGTAGGGCAGGGGTCGAGGCGAAATACGCTGTCTTATTTGTTGAGCCTCCGCCTTTGGCTACAAAAAGGAAACGGTAGACGGGATCGGCCTCTTTACTGGGAACTGCTTCAATGTGAATCTGCGCGGGCAAATTATCTCCCGTATTGTACTCATCAAGAAATGATTTTGGAGCAACCTGGGAGAACCGGAGTCCATATTGACTATACGCAGCTTTTGCTCCAGCTTTCAAAGCCTCACTGTCTCTAGCCCCGGTACATAAGCCTTCATCTTTCCATGCGTAAACAATTGCCGTCCCTGTGTCCTGGCATAGGGGGAACTCACCCCTTGCGGCAATAACGGTATTGGCTAAAAGGCTTTCTATTACAAATCTGTCGTTGTCTCCAATTTTGTTTTTGCCGCTATTTGCCCCTTCGTCATCTGCACCTAACAGCTTCATTCCCAAAAGGCGGAGCTGATTCTCCCGGAAATAAAAAGCCAGATCGCGGAATGCTTCTTCTGCCGCCTGCTTCAGAAGTTCAGGCTCAATAAAGAGCCTTTCCCCATCCTGTCGGGGCATGGTGGCTTCGGGAATTGTAATACTGCGAAAAGAAGTTTTCTCAAAACTCTTTTTAATAAAAGGAAATAAATCCATATTCTTACCGCAATTGCGTACGATTGATCTCCGTAATGCGCCATGCATCTTTAACAAGAGTAAGGGTAAGTCTGTCAAGGTAACTGTAATTTCCAGGAGGAGGCGTAACATAGTTACTCGAAAATAATTCTTCGTCAGTAAGGGTATCTGCATCATCCATAAAGGCAGCAGGCAGCCAGAGTTTATAACTGGCTTCCAGGATAATTACCCCCTGGCTCTCGTTGCCTCCCATTGGCCTTAGCGACAGATCCGTTATGCCAAATATAGTTAAATCGGTCTGGGGGGAACCAGCGGCCAGCCATTCGCGGGCAGATACTACTCTTTGTGAGCCTTCATAGGCCATCATACTGCGGGTTAGTACATAGAGATTCAGAATAAAATCTATATCCAGCTTGGCGTTCTTGCCGTAGATACAGGCTTCCATCATTTCATGATCCAAGGTCTCAAAGGACCCGTAATATACATTCACTACTTCAACAGGAGTCATGCCCTGGGTATTGGGCCTTTCGGCAAGGCGCACAAGATACCCGCGCACGGTAAGACCTATTCCAACAGCGGCTATCAGACAAATAACAATTATAGTGGTATTGCGAATCACAAAACGCCGACTCTTTACCGTGAAATTTCTTTTTTTACTGTACTTAGTCAGTTCATTTTTGATTCTAGTTCTTTCTTCTTCTCCCACGGGGGTAAAAAAGGAAGCAACTTTTCTGGGTCCGGAATCCCCTAGCAGATTTTTTAGTATTTCGGGAGCTGGCCTTATTTTTACTTCGCCCTTGGTTTTAATGGGTTCCATTGCCGCGCTAATTGCATTGACCAGTTCATTATCCAGCCCCGGCGCGGCAAGAGACGGAGGGATAAAAACGCCTTCTCTCATATCTTGGCGTAATACGTCCCCGTCTTTTTGAGCCTGTTCGGAGGCATAGGGAACTGCGCCGCAAAAAATCGTATAGGCCATTACTGCCGCGCTAAAACTAGTGCTGTCCTTGCCCTTGAGATCAGGATGATACCATTGCTGGGCCTGAAGTACCTCGTCATCTCCGCCAGCCTCAATAGCGCGTTTTACCAGCCTATCAGGAGGGAAAAGAACTGTTCCCGCGGGAAAATTGGGATCTGTGGTATTGCAGACGACAAGGACGCCTGCCGCACCGGGATATACGGTTTTATCTTCTCCTAAAGCAGCCTTGGCCTTAAGCCAATGCCTTAGCGCGTCCAGGGCTTGATCTTTAGCCTTGTCCTCCGTGCTAGCCAAAGATGCCATGACCAGAGAATCCAGGCTTACTCCGGGAAAAGAAGTACCCCAGACTATCATGGTACCAGGCTTATCGTTTTGCCCTGGGTTCTCGTAAACACCTTCGGCTTTCCAGGGTTCTGTTTTTCCATTGGGGAACACCAGAAAGCCGCTTTGGGTAATAAATTGGGCCATCTTGGCCTGGGCAAAAGCCTGGGCATCCAGGCTAGTGTCAAAACCAAGAACTTCCTTTCCGTCCAGATCAAAACGAAAGATTTTCTCAGGCATTTTATCTCCCTGTAGTTGAATAGAGATATCTGAAATATTCCATATCTGTAGTAATAGTCATATCGAATCTGGGCAAAATCGTCCGGTATGATTCAATAGCCCTCCAGAAATCAAAGAAGTCGCGATCCCTTCCGTAGGCTTCTGCATAGATACGGGTTGCTAACGCATCTGCCGCGCCCTTGATGGCTTCCGCTTTTTCATAAGCCTCGGATAATAGGGTCATGCGTTCACGGTCCATCTGCCCTAGAAGTTCAGCCTTCCTTCCCTCGCCTTCGGATCTGATGGCCTGGGCGATCTGGTTACGCTCTTTGATCATTCTGGCGTAAACGCTCTGGGTAAGCTCATCGTTGTAGCGTATATGGCGCGTAACTATGTCGATGAGTTCGATTCCGTATTCGGGAACCATGCGCCGGGAACGAGTAAGAATTTCGGCCGCAAGCTGCCGCCTTCCCCTTGTTATGGGCTCATAATTCACTTCGGTCTGAATGGCAGATGATATGATCCCCACGTCAAGATCAGCACTAATGCCGAGGTCATCAGCAGAACTCTGCCTTTCCATGATGATATTGGAATTTCGCACCGATTCATTAAAGTAATTTTCCGCAACTACTGTTTTTACTTCTGAATCAATCACTTCCGCCAGCTTTAATCTGGCAGCTTCAATGGTTCTGACAGAAGCGTAAAATTTCTCGGGGTCAGAAATTCTCCAGCGAGCGGTTACGTCTACCTGTATGTACTGTTTTTCCCTGGTGGGTATGCCCTTCTGTTCTCCGTCCCAGGACATTATTTTTTTCGGGTAACGCTCTACAACGTCAATAAAGGGGACTTTAATATGAAGCCCCGCTTCTGTAACAACATTGGTAATTCTTCCCAGTTGTACGATAACTGCCTGTTCGCCTTCATCCAGTACATAGAAAGGCCCCATTATAAGGATGCCGATAACTATGACTAAAAGGACAATAAAAACGGTTAATACTTTTTTCATTATCGGCCTCCCAGATTCATTAAGGGCAGGAAGTTATCTAAGTTGCGATCAATTACGGTTGTTCCCCTAAGGTCCTTAAAGACATCCTCTATCATTTCATAATAGAGTCTGCGGCGGGTAACATCTGAAGAAAGGCGGTATTCTTCATAGACAGCATTAAACCTGGCGACATCGCCGTAAGCGTGGTTTACACGTTCTGTGGCATAGCCTTCTGCAACTTGAATCATACGATCCGCCTCTCCTCTAGTTCTGGGAATCTGTTCGTTGTATGCCTGCTGGCCTTCATTGATAAGCCTGTTCATGTCTTGAATAGCCCTGTTTACATCGTCAAAGGCATCCTGGACTGCGACCGGGGGATCGATGTTCTGCAGTTTTACCGCAATGACGCGGATTCCAAGGCCGAAACTTGTAAAAGTTTCGTTCATATACTCTTCGGCGCGGAGCTCTATGTTGCTCCTTTCGACACCCATTATATCCATAATGGCACGGTCACCGACCAGCATATTGATTACGGAGCGGGACACGTCCTGGATTGTACGCTCCCTATCATATACATTAAAGGTCCACGCGAAGGGGTCAGCGATACGGTACTGGATAACCCATTCCACCACCACCATGTTAAGGTCGCCTGTAAGCATGGTCGCCGTACTGTTGTCTATTGTGTAAGCAGGGGTCCTTCCGCTTCTACTTACAGTCCGGAATCCGAATTCCTCGGTCATAACCCTGCTGGTATTGACTATATAGGTTCTGTCAATGCCAAAGGGAAGCTTGTAACGGAGGCCCGGCCCTGTGGTTGTAAGGTATTTTCCAAACCTCGTGACCACCGCTTGTTCAGCCTGATCCACTATATAGAAACTCGTTCCCAGGAAAATGATCACCGCAATTACAATGATCCCTATAACGAAAGTTCCCGGCCTTAGGAGTTTCCCTGCCCTGGGGGGCGTAAAAAGCGCCATGAATGACCTCCTGCAAATTATTTAATAACAACCATAACTGTATAAACCACTTTACACAAGAGCAGTAACACGGTATATTAACAATATGATATTTCCCTTAGAAGAACTAATCAAGTACGATGAAAATATGTATGAAATCACTGCGGCCTCGTCCAGGCGTGCGTATCAGCTTTCTATGCTGGAAGACGACGAAGTTGATGATTTCGACGGCAAAGTGGTGTCTTTGGCCGCCAGGCAGGTCTTTACCAAAGAGATAGAGTTCCGCCTCGAAGCGTAATGCGCCTGAGTCTTTTATAAGATGAGGATACCTGTTCTCATTATCTTTGGCCCCACCGCCTCTGGAAAGACTGCCCTGTTGGAGCAGCTTTTTCTAAGAGACCCCTTTTGCAAAGCAGAGATTATTTCCGCAGATTCCATGCAAGTCTACAGGGGCATGGACATAGGAACCGCAAAACCGTCTTCTGAAGAACGTTCCCGGATCCGCCATCATCTAATAGATATAAGAGATATTAACCAGCAGTTTAACGCCGGAGAATTTGTCCGCCTTGCAGGTGAGGCCATACGCTCCGCGGCAAGCCGTAACAGTTTGCCCGTAGTTTCAGGCGGCACGGGCTTCTACCTCAAAAACCTGATTCTGGGCCTCCCTGCCGCTCCCCCTTCTGATCCGGCAATACGCAAGCTTCTGAAAGAAGAATTGGCCCTTTCCGGTTCAGCCCCTCTCTTAAAGGAACTGGCTCTAGCCGATCCTGTCAGCGCGAAACGTATACACCCGAATGATACTTACAGGCTGCTAAGGGCCCTTGAAGTGATACGGCTTACGGGAAACCCCCTAAGTTCATTTGCCCAGAGCGGAGAACCTGAGAAAAATAACAATGAAGATTCTGATTTTAAGTTTCTTGTGGTGGGGATTAGAAGGGAAAGGGAGGAACTCTACAGGCGCATAAATGAACGCACTGCCTTAATGTTCAAACAGGGCCTTGCCGCAGAGGTAAAGAAGCTGTATGAGGCCGGTTTTACGCCCCACGATCCAGGCATGCGGGCCATAGGCTACAGGGAGTTTTTTGTTGAAGATACTGATTCTGCGCAGGGGCAAGTTTCCTATACCTTGTCAGAAGACCTAATCGGCGTACAAGCCCTTATAGCGCAAAACAGCCGACGTTACGCAAAACGCCAGCTTGTCTTTTTTAACTCACTCCCCGGCGTTATTTGGATAGATGCCGACCATCAAGACCCAGCCGAAGAAATACGCCGTTTGTTGATATCAAAATAGGAACCACGGATTACACGGATTTTAACGGATTAACACGGATTAAGAAGATTAAGAGGATTTTTTATCTCTCCTATCGGTGAAAATCCGTCTTCATCCGTGAAAATCCGTGGTTAAATTTACAATAAAATCAATAAGCCCTCAGACCGTCGCTGATCCAGCCTATGAATACTGCAAGGCGCTTGCTGATTGCGGATGGTATATCAATCTGGTTTGAGATAAAATTCGAGACATCAGCGCCGGCAACGCTGTAAATTAACATTCCTTCTGCGACTGGCTCCATATAAAGATAGGCGGAAAAATTTTCTGCCCTCATTACCGTAAAAAGAAGATAAGTAATGTTCCTGTAATTGGTCAGGCTGTAAAGAAGCCCTCTGCCTGATGGGGCAATATCCGCCCTGTAATATGAATTGCCAAAATTGACATCCTTTAGGCGTATATAGACAGTTTCGTTTGACGGGACAGCCAAAGCCGGCGGAGGATCGGGTATGGGGTTGTTTCTGGTTGCGCTTTCCATGCGCGATGCATCTTCAAAAAGGGCGACTTCCTGATTTCGGGTAAAGGAGCTATAGGTTCTCCCCTTTAGGTCCCGTACCTTCCCCAAAGCGTTATACGCTTCAAGGATTCCCAAAGGCCTTGACCCGTATGGAATTACTACCAGGGATTCCGTCAGATACGGATATCTGGCCCGGATTCGATCGGCAATATCAATTCCTGTGCCGGGCGCGGGAAGGAGTTCCAGGCTTCCGTTCCTTGGCGGTGAAAGGATAACGCCTTCTGCAAAAACTGCGGTTCTATATTCTTGTCTTAAATTGGGAAAAATATCGTAGAAACTTCTGGTTTGCGAATTTGCGCTTTGGGCGTATACGGGAAAGAGCCATATCAGGGTTCCCACAAGAAATAGGAATGAATGTTTGTTTTTCATCAATATGCTCCGCTGCCTTTGAATATTATTCCGGGCGTCCGGTATATGATCCAGAGATCGAGCCATACCGACCAGCTCTGTAAATAATAGGTGTCATAAGAAACACGCTCCATATAATTGGTATCGGAACGGCCGGAGATCTGCCAGAGTCCTGTAAGCCCCGGTTTAACGGAAAAAATACGTTTAAAGTTTTCCCCGTATTTTTTTATTTCATCTTCTACAATGGGACGCGGCCCAACAAAGCTCATTTCTCCTTTTAGTATATTTATAAGCTGCGGAAATTCGTCAAAACTTGTATGCCTAAGGAATTTCCCTATTTTTGTAATTCTGGGATCATTCTTTAGTTTCTGTCCGCTTTCCCACTCCTCTCTTAGTTTAGGATCTTTGGCAAGAAGGTCTTCAAGCTGCTTGTCCGCATCAAGCGCCATAGAACGAAACTTATGCGCCTTAAAAACCTTACCGTTAAGACCAAGCCTTTCATGGTTGTAAAGAACCGGCCCGGCTGAACTAAGCTTTACTAATAAAGCAATTATTAAAAGAAAAGGTAACAGGATAAGGCCGCCTATACTTACCATTGCTATATCCAATAAACGCTTGATTGCCAAATTCCATTTCATTTTTAGCCTGTTACTTGCGGCAAGGCCAAGCACACCGTTAAAATCTCTGACAGACATCCATATATTGCTGACATTAAAAAAGCCTGGGATAAGTACAGTATACCTGAACGCGGAAACAGATTGGTTCATCAATTTGGTCATTTTGCCCTGGGATAAACTCGGCATGGCTACAATCGCTATTTTAAGGTTATATGATTTTACCAGTGCAGGCCCTATCATGGTATCGTGGATTATCGGTATGCCCCGGTATTCTTCTTCATCAGTATCATCATCGAGAATTAGCGCAGGGGTATAGCCGGCTCTAGTACTGCCCAAGAGTTTATTCACCACCAACTGGCCTGTTTCTCCTGCGCCGTATATGACAACGGGGATGGCCCCAATGCGGAATTTGTAAAGAATGAGGTGCATCAAATCCCGGCTTATCATAATTATTACAATGGAGAAAAGGAAACTGATACCAAAAGATACTGAAACTGAACTAATTACATCATGACTAATATAGAGGGACACAATTATGCCCCCGTGGGCCATAAACGATCCAATGGTAGTTGCCCTGAGTTCCTCTGAGGGGGCCAGGGAAACTCCCGGGTAAAGGTGCATTATATAGAAAATGAGGATAAAAATGGGCAAATACGGCCAATACGTTACAAAGGAATAAAAAGAGATGCCGCCCCAGTCATTACTCAGTATATAATAGATTTTTACGACAAAAAAACCGAGCCCAATGGAGACCATGACTCCGATGAAATCCGCAATTATCATTGCGGTAGTGATTACCCAGGAGCTGGTACGATGGTACTTTTTTCGATACCAGGCATCGAATTCTGTGAGGGGCATGTTTTATATATATCGCAAAAAGGAGAATTTTTCAACCCTAAAGGGTTGGCTCTTTCAGGGGTTAATACAAAAAACTCACCTTTACCGAAGCCTGGCCTCCCGGTTTATTGGAACTATTGTTGCCTAATGGAAAAATCCCGGTAATGTTGCCGGATAATACAAGCCAGTTATATGGTTTCCATTGAACTCCCAAAGAAGCAATGAGGCTGTGCTTCGCGCTTCCCGAAGGGGTTCTTTCGTTGTAGGCTGTTCCGGTTTGTTCCCAATCCCACTTTATTGTATGTTTACCTTGAGCAAGCCAGGTAAAATTACCGGAAATTGCCAAAAAATCAGCATTAAAAAATTTTGTTCCCAGGGTAACGGTAATTATATCCCTTGGATAGCCAATAAAAGAGTACAGCAAACGGTCGGGGCTTGCGCCCAAATAGCGCATGTGGATAAAGCTGGCAAAGGGACTGGGATTCATATACAGGTAGGGATCTGTATAAATGAACTCAAGAGAAAAAACAGAAGCCCAGGTATCAAATGAATGGGAAAAACGCGCCCCGGCTATATATCCCATGCCGTTTGGAGGCTGGTCCCCATAATTTGCCTTTTTATAGAAAGTGGCAAATTGATTCATTACAAGTTGTCCGTAAACAGCAAGGGATTTCATTATGTTCCAGTTGACTTCCAGAGAGAAGAGAGAACCGGTCATGTGACCATATTTGCGGTTTTCGTCAGTATCTTCTCCATATCTCCATTCGGTATAATTCCACCATGAATATAATGAATGAAAAACCACCAGGGGGTTAAGATAGCGCAATTCAAATGCGGAATTTCCTACCAAAACACCTTCTGTCAGGCTGATAGATAAAGTATTAAATAAGGAGAACTCAAGCCTGTGCATGTACAGATACCGCTGTGTTGTATACATTAGGCTTTCATCTGTAAGATTTATATTATTACCAACTAATAATTCTCCATATTTATCTTTAATT
This sequence comes from Treponema sp., assembly GCA_031254385.1. Next base: position 14,109 of record JAIRUO010000011.1, read on the forward strand.
TGCAGGGGCATCTGGCTTACCAATAAAGAATACTTGAAAAATTTGGAAAAAAAGGACAGTCGCGCAAATTCGTAAAAAGAAGGGTTATCAGAAACGGTTAGGTTTCCCATTTGTCCTGTGCCATAAGATAAACGATCCCTGCCAATCTGGAAATTCCACCATGAAGCCCCTGCAGCTAAATATGCCCGCAAGGGCAGGTTCTGATCCAGTTTGTGCAGTCCGGTGGGAATATTTAAACCAAATGATCCGGAATTACCGAAACCGTAATACTCAGGATCTATGGCAATAATAGGTTCAAAATAAAGCTGGACATAATCTGTAAAGTAAAACCTTAGAGGAAGGGAAAGAAGAGAAGGTATTTTTGGATATTGTGGATACCAGGAAATATCCGTATTAAACCGGGTTCTTATTTCTATTGTCGAACTTAAATTAAGGGTAAATAAAAAAATCCCACTTGACAGTGATACCGGGGCTTCAGGATTGAGCCGTCTTTTTATCCGGTAATAGGCCTCCTGCGCGGGAACCGATAAGGCGGAAATATCAAGAGATTCAAGGAAATTTTCAATTTCGTGGGGAGGGAAAGGGGGAGTGAATGAAAGGATGGGATTGCCCGATTCCAGTGACAGGTAGATCAAATCTTCCAATATGGGATCGCCTACCGGAATCATATCATAGGGCGAAGAAAAAAGGAAAAAGGCAGAGAAGAAAAGGAGAAAAACCACTAATATGAGACGTATTGATTTCATAAAAAAATTGTATCATATATTATAAGTTTCATCAAGTTTTTTTAGTTCGCTAAAAGTGTCTACTTCGATAATATCATCAAAGGAACATTCCCGTACCTCTACAGCATAGTCCTTTATAAAATACTCCAGGGGAGCTTGGTCCCAAATTCTCTCTTTGCCGCCGGGCATCTCGTACACCTGTTTTAAGTGATCGGCCAATCTTGCGCCGTCAACTTGGTTCCAGTAGGAAATGCCAAATGTATGATGACAGTTCTTTCCGCCGACCTTTAACCGCGTGATGATCCCAGTGCGTGTTTCAAAACACGAGTCGGCGCAACGCTCAACAGGAACGCCCAGGAAATTGCTGGTGTAGTGATATTTGCAAATAAGATTTGGGTTCTTGAGGATCAAATCCGATTCCAGTATATAGGCACTTTGCAGCAGGAAGCGTGCGCACATTGCGGAAGTGATATTATTAGTCTCGTTGTATAAAGGATTTTCCAGAAACTGAATATTTGGATATTTGTATTTTAATTGATCAAACTGCTCTCCCAGATATCCCCTTACAATAAAAATTTCTTCAATACCAGCGGCGCACACTGCGTCAAGAAGGGTATCGATTATGCGTATCCCCTTAACTCGTATTAATGATTTTGGGGTGTTTAATGTAATGGGAACAAGCCGTGAGCCAAATCCTGCCGAAATAAAAACCGCCCTTTTGACGCGGTACGGCTCCAGGGCTTGCAGGCCGGCTGAGGTTAGAGCATTTTTTTCAATTAAGCCGCTTTTATTCAGGTGAATTAAAGTTTTATTTACCGTGCCTACAGAAAGGCCGGTTAACCGTGCTATGTTACGCTGGGTAAGATTTCCCCCTTTTTTTTCACGTTCAAGAAAAACAAGTACGTCAAATTGGGCCCGTGGCAATTTCATTATTATCCGCCTTTCTTATTGATTATCTTGGTCACAATATAGACTGCGCTTTTTACAGCGAAATTACAGCAAAGAATAAGTATAGAAACAAATGCAGCGCCCTCAAGGAAAAGTTGGGCTTCAAACTGGTTGATCATCAGGGAAATAGGCCGGTTCCGTACCGTACTTAAAAAAGACACTGCCGATATCGTAATCATTGAATTGACAAAAAAATACGATAGCATTTCTAATATAGTCAGTTTAGTCTGTGGTATCAATACATCGCGAATAATACGAAAACGGCCAATACCCAATGTAAGGCCGACATCTTCCAGGTTTATGTTGAGTTTTCCCAAAGAGTTATAAGCCATTAGATAGGGAGAAGCCATAAAGTGAATTGTATTGACGAGTATAAGTATGGCTATGCTGCCGTATATAAATGAACCCTTAAAGAAAAGCACATAAGAAATACCCAATACCAATCCTGGAATCGCCAACGATGTAATGGAAACAAGGTGCAGCATACGCGAAGATTTTCCTTTAGTGCGGGCGGTAAAATAGGCGGTGATCCACGAGAGGGCCGTTCCTAAAACAGCAACCCCCAGGGAAATAACAAGAGAATTTGCCAAAAAGCGTCCTGCACCCATGTTCATTGTTCTGGTGATATTGCGGAACGAAAGACTCATGTCTACCGGGTAACTATTGATAAACGTGAGGATCGCAAAAATCAGTATGGGTAGGGCGATAATGATGCAGATTACTAGCATATAAAAAAAAGCAGCCGTATCGCGTAGAGTGTTTTTTGGTTTTGCTTTTTTAACAACAACAAAATTCTGATTTGCCCGGTCGCGGTTCAGAAAGTCAAAAACAAAAGCGACGACTGCCGGTATTAGGAGTATCGATCCTATTACGCTGCCACGGCTAAAATTCAGAAGGCCAATAACTTCCTGATACATTAATACAGGCAGAGTTATGAACCTTCCTCCAATCATCAGCGGGACGCCGTAATCGGTAAAAATCAGGGTAAAAACAGCAAAGACTATAGAAATTAGGGGCTTTCGCAGGTAGGGAAAAGTGATGGAAAAAAATTGATTTTTACGGGGAATTCCAAGCACCGTTGCGGCTTCGTAGGGAGAACCGTCCTCATACTTTAGTATATCCATCAGCATAAGAAATGCCACGGGAAACGCATAAAAAATCGATCCCAGTACTATGCCGTGGAATCCATAAATCGTTACGGAAAGGCCCAAAAGCCGCGTTATAATTCCGTTAGCACCTAACAACAACACCAGGCCCATGCCGTGAGAAATTGAAGGAACAAGCATGGGCAGGGTAACAAAAACTGAGAAAAGCTCTCGTGAACGCAGCTTGCTGCGGACAACAGAAAGGGCAAAGCCCCATGCAAGGAGTATGGAAATTACAGTGGCGATTCCAGTTACGTAAATTGAATTGGTCAGGGCTTCTCTGAACCGGGGCAGTCGTAAAACCGCCAAAACATCCGAGCCCGCCATATTCATCAGCATTGTTCCAAGCGGGCAGATAACAGTTACAAAGAAAAAGAAAACCAGCAGCGCTTTTACCACACTCGAACGGCGAATGAAAAAGAATCTAGCACTGCTAGCTACGGCGCTCATTGCGCACCCGGCTGTACATATTTGGCAAGGGAACCAATTTTCCGGTGAAGGTTGTCTATCACAAATTCCTGGACATAAGCATTGGCAGGATTGGCTATAATTGATTCTGGAGTATCCAACTGCTGAATTGTTCCGCTATTCATTACCATTATACGATCCGAAAGCGCGAAAGCCTCTTCCTGATCATGAGTAATATAAACAATCGTAGAACTGAATTTTGTCTGTATGTTCTTTATCTCGTCCCGCAGCATGAGCCGCATTGCCGCGTCCAGCGCGGACATCGGCTCGTCAAAAAGAATAATATCAGGCTTCAAAGCCAAAGTCCGGGCAATGGCCACCCGCTGCTGCTGTCCGCCTGAAAGTTTGTACGGCTTCTTGCTGATGTGTTCGCTCAATCCTACCTGTTCAATAATATTTTCGGCAATTGCCCGAGAGTTAGCCTTAAGCTCTTTATTGAATTTTAGCGCGTAGTCCACATTGCCCAGAACAGTCATATTTTGAAAAAGCGCGTAATTCTGAAAAACAATGCCCATGCTGCGTTTTGACGGAGGCGCGGCAGTAATGTCGATTCCGTTTTTTATAATCCGCCCAGACGTGGGGGCAAGGAGTCCGATTAGGATTCGTAGTATTGTGGTTTTCCCACAGCCCGAAGGCCCCAGGATAGAGAGAAACTCGCCATCGTTCACGGTAAAATAAAGACTGTGCAGCACTTCCTGCCGGTTAAAGGTATGAGTTAGATCTTGAATTTCCAGTTTGACCGCCATCGCCGTCCTCCTGTTTCAATACGTCAATATTTCCACTTTTCCAGAAGCCGTTCTTTTTCGGCAAGGTCTTCAATACCACGCATATCCGCCATCCTGACATTTTGAGGATAATTGGGAATATTATTTACCTGGGATTTGAATATCTGCTCAGGCGCAAAAAGTTCTTTGTCTTCGCGGGTTAAAATGTTTACATAGAATTCAAAGACATCACGTACCGCCTTCCTGGTATCCTTGCCTTTTATTATACCCATTCCATACATAGAGTAAGGGGCTCCCTCGTCAAAATAGGCAAATCGCAGAGGTATACCTCTGGAATTAATGGCGGTTACTACAGTTAGGGTCAATCCAAGCCCTATACCTGCCTCTCCCTGAATAAGGGCGTTTACAGGCCCGGAGCCTGACGAAGTAAATTGCAGTACATTATCCGCAAACCTGTCAAAATATGCAAATGCCGCATCTTCTCCCCAGGCGTTTATCAGGCTCTTCAAAAAGAAGTAGCCCGTACCGGAAGATTTGGGATTAGGCATGGAAAGCACTCCTTTGTATTCAGGTCTTAATAAATCTTGATATGATGTAGGAATGGGTAGGTTCCTCTGCGAAAGATATTGTTCATTTATCGCTATGCAGCCTACGCTTTTGACAAAGGGCAGATATTTTTTATGTGTAGGAACCAGATCGTCCAAAAAGGCGGAGCTGTCATAAGAAGAAAGATCGGCCAGATTGTCAAGAATACCTTCAAGATACGCTGAGTCCATTTCGCCGATAATATCACAATCTGTTGCTGTTCCTTCGGCCTTTAGTTTTGCTGCCAAATTCCCCGTTGTTGTGTAATTAATAATGATCGTATACTGGGGGAATTGTTTATTAAGCCTTTCTTGAAAATACTCAATACGAAAATCCTCGGACGAAGTATATATCAATACCTCATTGGATTCTTTTTTACACGAGATCACTGTTCCCAAAAGGATAAGTACAACCGCCATACAGAAAATCTTTTTCATCCTCTTCCTCCATTAAATATTATCAGCCGACTAATCGGCTGTAGTTGCCAGCTAATCATTCATTTTGCTCTCTTTATGATATTTTCGATTATGAATTCCGCCACTGTATCAATTTCGGTAAACGCCACACGCTTTGGTAAATCAACTGAAAAAGCCTTTTTAACTTTTTCCAGAAGAATATCAGTATAAATTAATGTCCCGTTTTCAATCGATTCAATTCCGTCAAGGGCAAGGGATTTTTTATTAACAGTCAGCATATCCGCTAGAGTAAAGACGCTTTCGTCTATAACAGCCTTGGGCGGGTTTTCTTTACCATCTAATCTTACCGGATAACCGCCCGGTAAACCCAATGCTCCAGGTGAATGGAATATTTTGGAGCTATTTTCCCTCAGTGCATCAATGATGGAAAACACAATATCAAAGTTGCTTGAGGCATTCATCATGTTTCGTTTTGCGTCAACAGGCATTGAAATTTTACACAAACGATACAATTCGGTCTCGTTAAGTACAAGCGGTTTTCCTTTATAATTTAAGGCAAGCAGCGGGTTTTGCCCTTCGGTTTGTCCTTCCTTGCTAATAACTACATCATGAAAATGTGCCGTTGCAAGCATAACCTCAATATTCCAATAGTCTTTGATTCCGCTCATTTGCGCTGCAGCAAATTTTATACGAGGAATTAGGTGGTTTAGGTTACCGCTTCCAAAATCGGGATACGGATGTTCAGCGCTTCTAAGCCAGGGAATCACCGCATCAGAATAAGACGCATTGATTACAACGGCGTTTGTATCGGCCATATCACAGGCCGACATAATATTGCGGATTAAATTAATCGCCAGAGGCGACCAGATGCCGTAAGCTCTAAAGTTGTGCCATGATATGCTACCATATTTTAGACCAGGGTAAACACGGCTTGTATTAACGATAAAATCTGGAGTATATTTTTTTATACATTCACAAATATCGGATATGTTGTTAAAATCGCAACCCGATTCAATGGATACGGCACTTTTATTTTGATTGCGGATGAGCGCTGAAACTCTTACAATATTTACATCTGGTTCCATTTTCTCAGCGTTTCTGCCTACTGCAACTACATGTACAGAAGGATCGTTCTTGCTGATGATATAATCAAGCAAATATTGCCCAACGCTTCCAAGGCCCATTATCATAATGGTTATGTCGCCTTGTTCGATTTTTTCCTTTAATAGCTTTAAGCGCTCGTCAAGATTGTTCATTTTAAGCTCCCTTACGTTTTATGTGTTTAAGCATTATATCATAATCCCTTACGGTATTACAGTTAATCCAGGTATTCATGATAATAGAAGTAAATTCATCGCCTGCTATTTCAGAAAAATAGCAGTTTATTATATCCAAATTCGTTGCTTTTTTATGAAGCTCTATTACTTTCTCATTTGCTTTATATAGCCGGAATGGATCGGTAAATTTCCAAATTTGAGCAGAATTATATACAGATAGAAATGGTTCCTTTATGAAAAGTTCTTTGTGTTCCTGATCGTAAAGGTACTTTATGTGTCCTGAAATATCCTGATAAACAACTACAGCTTTTCCAGATTCAATGGGCACCTTATTGATGGTAAAAACATCGCCCCTATTTACAAGAACTTTTTTAAAATCTTTTTTTGTAAAAAACAAATCGCCTTCGACAAAAATAATTTCATCAGCGTTCATTTTTTGGGCTGCATTTATGCCAAGATAAAGGCTGTATCCCGTAGCATAATCTTCAAAGTGAGGGTTATAGATAGTTTCTATTTTTTTTGCATATTCAGATAAATAAGTTTCTATATAACTGGTAAGCTGTTTATATTCAAACCCCCCGACTACAATTATACGATCACATCCTGAAGATTTTGAAAATATTTGGTATAATAAGGAATATTGCGGTTTCTCTTTATAAAAGATGCATTTTAAATTCGGCTCTTCCAAATCCCTATTAAACCGTCTTGCGCTACCTGCTACCGTTATTATCAGAATTTTCACTTATTTGCTCCACTTCTGATAAAATCAAGACACAGGTCCAGACCTTCGGATAAAGAAACCGCAGGTTTCCATCCGGTAGCAGTCCTTAGTTTTTCGGTATTTAATAAGCGCCTTTCTGGGTCAGCGGAACGCCAGCCGTTAAAAATAATATCAGGCTGCTTTTGATTCAGTTTTTGAGCAATCATTTCTGCCAATTCTATTATTGTTACTTCTTCATCGGTAGCAACATTGTAGACAGAACCGTCAAGAGTTTTTTCAGTATCGGACAAAGCCAAGACAGCAGCACAGCTATCGTAATTGTGTAAAAATGTTCTTCTGTTTATACGGGAATTTTCTAACAGTTCGAGCTTTCCTGAATTATAGAGACTGTTAATGATATGCGGGATAATGTGCTTGGAGAACCTTTCATTTTTACTGTATACATTGGCAAACCGGATCGAACATCCTTTAATAAGTCCCCTATCTACCGAGTCTTTCATAAAGAACTCAGTTAGCAGTTTACCAGCAGCATAACTCGTCCTCTGGCTATGTTCAGCCGTAGCAAGCATGACATAATCGGATTCGCTCACCCCCCCCTGACTTGAAAAAGACTGCATTGAGTAAATTTCAGATGTTGAACAATTAATAAATTGACTTGCGCCCGTATTTATTGCCTGTTTCATGAAGTTTATCATTCCTGTCACATTTGTTTCAAAAGTAGATTCTACATGGTAAAAATACTCAGTATGAACAACGGCAGCACAGTTTATATAAATAATACTATCAAATTTATTTTTAACGTCTTTCACATATTGCGATATATTTTTCATATGTTGTGCGTTATTTAAATCATATTCATAGAATTTGAAATTGGCATTTCCGCTAATGTCACTAACTGTGTCAATTGATGAGGCAAAAAAATTGTCAAAACCTATCACGGTCTGGCCTCTATTGGTAATCTGCCTTGCCAGCTCGTTTCCTGTCATACCTGTAACGCCGCTTATTACATATAGATTATTTTTCATATTTAAACCCCTTCTGCAAGCCTATTCATATAAAAGCTATCAACATCGGCCCCATACAGAGCTTGTTCGGTTTTTATGTCATACCCTATATTATTCAGATGAATCTGTCCGGTTTCAGTATTTAGGACAGCATAGCAGGCTCTTGGGTTATGGTTTCTGGGCTGTCCTACAGAACCAGGATTAATGAAGGCTGTTTTTTTTCTTCCGCGTGTAATATTGTTATCTGTTTTATAATATTTTTCAAAATAATGGGGTAAATGTGAATGACCTGAAAGGACATAATCATATTTTTTGTAGGCTTCACCGGCATTTTCAGGAAATATGCTTTTCCAAAATGAATCTTCAAGGGTTCCATGTATGAATAAATATTGTTTTCCGTTATATATTTTTTCAGTAAAACCTTGAATATTCATTTCTTTATTTATGTACTCTCTTGTTTCATTATTTAAGGTTCGGGAAGTAAACAGGGAAAATTCTCTGCCTCGATCGCTTGAGAATCTGTCCAGATCACCATCAAAAATTGCTTTTTCATGGTTTCCCCATATATTCACTTCTATTGGAAAGGGCGGATTTTTTAATAATTCAATTGTTTCATTCGGGCGCATCCCATAATCTATGTGATCCCCAAGCAATATCAAATTATCAATTCTGTAGTTTTTTGCATCATCAAATACGGCAGTTAATGCTGATACGTTTGCATGGATATCTGATAATATAAGTAATACCATAAAACCCTTTGAAATCCGTTATTTTCCTCCTGGAATCAGTTCCAGGATTTCTTTTATAGGCATACAAAATTCATCCGCCTCAAGTGAACGTTCCTTATTCAGAATCGTTATGGCGACATTCATCATTGCCGGATACGAGGCGCGGAGCAGATGGTTTGCATAAATTATAATCGTTGCGCCCCAGCCTGTTAGTTCTTTCTCTGTAAATTGGTTATAGGTGGTAGGAACAAGAACCAGTGGGATACCCTGGTATTCTGCGCGGAATATCTGGCAAAACTCCCGGATGTCATTGCCGGATTTTTCCTTGCTGTGGATCATGATTCCGTCTGCGCCAGCATTTACATAAGAACGTGCCCGTTCCAAAGCATCGGAAATAGGCATTCCGGCGATAAGGCTTTCAAGCCTTGCAATGATCATAAATTCCTTTGTAACCTGAGCGCGTTTACCCGAGCTGATTTTTTCGGAAAATTCTACGATAGGGGCAAGTTCCTGTGTTACATCGGTTCCAAAAAGCGAATTTTTTTTGAGACCAACTTTGTCTTCGATAATGACCGCAGAAATTCCGTTCCGCTCCAGGGTACGGACGGTAAAGACAAAATGCTCCTGTTTGCCGCCTGTATCGCCATCAAAAATAATAGGTTTGGTGGTACATTCAAGGATATCGGTAAGACTCTGTAAACGAGTGGTCAGATCTACTGCTTCTATGTCTGGTTTTCCTTTGCTTGTGGAGTCGGTAAGGCTCGAAGACCATATACCGTCAAAGCTGTGCAGGCCGTCTTCTTTTTCAACTTCAAGGTTTTCGATGATCAGGCCGGATAGGCCGGAATGGGCTTCCATTATCCGCACTGGTTTTTTTATTTCGATAAGGCGGCGCAATGTTTTTAGCCTAATATCAGGCGTAGTGCCTAGAGAGCGCATTGCTTCGTTTAACGCAGATGCATTGACCCCTTTGGTATAGGGCACCTCAATTACTTCGCCGCCTATTTCCTTCATCGTGGCGAATACGTCTTCGCGTTCTTTGCTTTCCGGGCCGCTGATCCAGTCATCCCCGTGGATGATCGCATCGGGTCGGTATTTTTTTAAATTTGTGACATAGCTCCAGTCTTCCTGCGGAACTATCCTGGATACCCCCTTTATATTTTCCACCACTTCTAACCGTTGTTCCCATCTCAAGTAGGGCAAACGCTTATGTGATGCGATGGCGGAATCGGTTAAAAGGCCCACCAGCACTTCGCCATGTTTTGCTGCCTCTTTAATGATGTTTATAATGCCGGGGTGAATTATGTCGCCGCGCAATCCCAGATAGATAGTTTTCATTGCGATACCTCAATCCCGATTAAACGCATATATTCTTCGAGTATATTTGCAAATACAGCCATTTCTTCTGGCTGAATATCCCCGATATTGGCAATCCTGAAAGTATTTGCGCCAGAGAGTTTACCCGGATAAATTGTAAAAGCGCAGGCCCTGGCAAGATCGTGTAAGGTCTCAAACGAATACTTTGGGGAAGATGGTTCTATTATTGCAGTGATGAGTTTTGACTGTATTTCTTCAGGAACCAGCATGGATAACCCTATTTTTTTTAAAGTTGATACCAGTTCATTCCAGCATGACACATAACGTTTATAACGGTTTTCGATTCCTTCAAGTTTAGTTTCGATTATAGCCTGGCGCAGGGCATACAAGGTCTGCACTGGCGGGGTAAAACGTGTTTGTTTTGTTCTTTTGAAATGTATATACTGATCCCAAAGATTTAGATAGTAGTTTCTCATGGGAAATGTGGATGTTTTTTCTAATGCTTCTTTGCGGCAAAAAACAAAGGCAACTCCGGCCATGCCCTGAATGTTTTTGTTTGAGGTTGATGCCATAAAGTCAAAACCATCGCGATCCATGTCTATTGGGATCGCTCCAAACGCGCTCACCGCGTCAATAATAGTAATAATGCCCCTTTCATGGCAGAAACGACAGAGTTCTGGCGCGGGGTTCAACAATCCGGTAGTGGTCTCGTGATATACAATGGCAAAATGGGTAAAACTCCCTTCAATGAGCTTGGATTTTATTGCATCACAGTCAAGCGGCTCAAAGCCAGAGCTTTTAAACACCTCAAAGCTAAGTTTATATACTGAGGCGATTTTGGCAAAACGCACCCCATACGCGCCATTATCAATGATGAGAAGTTTCCCATTATCAGGCACGCAGGAGGAGATCATCACTTCGTTGGCTGCTGTGCCAGAGCCCCCGAACAGAACCGTTTCTATTCTTCCCGGTTTACCCGCCATGAGTGAGAGCTCATTGCATATCCACTCCATTATATCGCCAAATTCTTTTTCACGAGGGCAAATATCCGGGCAAACCTGGGCGTATTTTACGCTGTCAGTAGTTGTGGCAGGTCCCGGATTAAGCAGCACTTCCCGCCGCACTTTCGGCAGTTCACTGACTTGATTCATGATTTTTCCATGAGAAATCGCATAAAAGCTTCCTTGTTTTCCTGTGGGCTTGACTTAGGTCGCCCTAAATCCTTGCGATTCCCTTTGCGGACTAATACTTCCATAAACAGTGGCCCGTCTCTATTATCAACCGCGCTTGTATTGTTCAACACTTGGCGCAATTCATCCAGAGTTTTAACGGAAAAGACCTGCTTGTAACCGACGCAACGAGCAATACCGGCAAGGTCTATTTTTTGGGCAATCGTAGGCTGCCCGCCGACAGAATCATGAGCGCCGTTATTCAAAACTATATGCCGTAGATTTGCCGGCTTGCGCACCCCAACGGCTGCAATGCTACCCAGATGCATCAGCGCCGCACCATCGCCGTCAATGCAGGTTACCGGAAGCCCGGGCCTTTGTTCTGCCAGCGCCAAAGCCAGCGATGAGGCATGTCCCATTGATCCAACTGTAAGAAAATCTTGCTCATGGCTCATGCTGAATTTTTCCCGCAGTTCATAGAGTTCACGTGAGGCCATTCCAGTGGTAGAGAAAAAAGCTTCATTAGGCAGGGATAGCCGGATAATTTCTTCAATGGCTTCTTCCCGGCTCATCTCAACCTTATACAGCGTTTCTTCTGTAGATGCATCAGTACCACGCATCGTATAGGGCGCAAAAGTGTCTTTGCGCACAATCAGGGCAAAGGGGGTGTTGTTTTCTTTTATGTACGCGTAACATTTATTAATTTGACTGCGGACTTCTTCTTCATCTGCTGACAATACCAGGTAAGGAATACCCATTGCCTCAAACAAGGCACAAGTTACTTTACCTTGTTTTAGATGTTGCGGCTCGTCCTTTATCCCCGGCTCGCCGCGCCAGCCAACCAGCAGGATCATGGGTATGCGGTACACATCCCCGTCAGCCAGAGAGAGAAGGGGGTTTACCGCGTTCCCTATGCCTGAATTCTGCATATACACCAGGGGAATCTTCCCTGTGGCAAGATAGAAGCCGGAAGCAAGCGCGACAGCAGCGCCTTCGTTTACAGCAATTATATGGCTATTTTTAGTGCTTTGTTCAGCCTGATCCGTAATCCAGGCGCAAAAACTTTTAAGTAGTGAATCTGGCACGCCAGTGTAAAATTCCATACCTTGAGCGGCAAGCAGATCGCAGAAAAAACCGGGATCAATCATAATTGGAGGACCTGTTTATTTGGATTAATGAAAGAGAAACGGGTGTTCATTTTAATCATTATATCATTTAAAAATGAACATCGTCAAGAGAAGAAATATATTGTCTTAAAAAAAGCTAATAGAGGCTTAGTTTAGATATACTTACCAGCTCCATTGGGCGCCTATACTCCAGAAATGGTCAAACCCGTTAACGCCACTTTGAGGTGCTTGCTTGGGCCCCCAGCGGTTCTTGTTGTACTGGATGCCGTAATCAGCAAACAGCTTGAAAACACCAAAAGAAGTGGGAAGGGTCCAGCTTATCCCCAAAGTCCCTCCAATCCGCATACCAATCAAACCCTGGGTAAGATACCAGCCATAAGTCAGAATATTTTTCCCATCGCCTACGGTAGCAGGTTCTTCTGTGCCGTGGTCAAAAATAGACCCATTGTTGTACCCCTGGTCTATAAGACGGGGGTCAGTTGATGCATTGGCATGGCGGACCAGGTAGGCAGAAAAATTAAGACCAATGCTAGGATGGAGATTCCAGGAGGTTCTGAGTGAGATCCTGTCTGAATTCGGGTCCAGATCTGGCCCTATGTTTTTTCCCAGATGGGTATAATTATAATAGTTTGGACTCTCTGAAGAATACATCATATCACGATCAGGCAAGGGCCAGTGGGTATAAGTGTAAGGAAAAACTGCGGTGTAATCAAAATCCAGTTTGGAGAGTATGCTTTCTTTTGGCGCCCAGGAGATGCCTAATTCAGCGGCGATTTTTACTTTAGAGTCTCCCGATGATAGCCCGTTAAAGCTCAAGTCATCAACATAGACCTGGCCTTTTACAAGGAATGTATCAAAAGGACGCCACCTGAAATAAAGCCCAAGGAACGCGTTGTCATCGAAGTGAAAAATAGATTGAGAGGCAAAAAGATAGCTAAAAGGCGCAAGGTAGAGAATCTCGAAGCGTCCGCCGTAAGTCAAGGTCTGGGTTAATCCCAGTTCCAGATTTTCCAGTGGGCGGATGCTATATGTTTGCACTACATTAAATTTGTTGGGAAAAAATGTATTGCCCCCTAAATCATCTGTAGCGGTGATGATCTGCAAAAGTATTTCAAAAGACCACTTAGGCTGCCAGAAAACAAAAGCAAAATGCCCAGCCCTGGGTGCCTGGGGTCCCAAGACAATGCCGTTGTCATAAAAAGGACCGTATGAGGTTCGGGAAAGCCCTGCCTGAAAATACAGATCGCTCTTCCCTATAGCCGCCAGAGATGTCCATTGCTGCCGTATTCTTATGGGTCCAATATCAGCCGTATCTTCGATTAAATCCACATAGGGGGAATACGTTCCGGGAACATTGAAACGTCCGCCGTTTGTATCGGTTACCCCATACATTGCCAGATTGTAGCTGATGCTCAATAGATTGTTGATGCGTCCCAGGCCCTCAACGAAAGGGGCGCCAATTAAGCTGAAATCACTGCCATTACCCTGTGCAAAGCCTAAGACTCCCAGATGAAAGAACCTGGAGCCAGGTGCCAGAATAGCTTGGTATTCTGAAGCTTTTTTTTGCGCAGCCGCATCTCCGTTATCGATCACCTCTTTTAGGATCTTATCAATTAACGGTATAGGATAAGGTCGAACTATGGGAAGAAATTCCCTCACATAACCTTGGACATGCCAGCGCTCTATATCCTGATATATTTCGCTATTTGGGTCATGAACAGTTTGGGCGCCAAGTACAGCGGCAGAGACTAAAAGCAGAGATAGAATAACGATCTTAATCTTCATGATTAAATCTTACAATAATCTTTAGTTTCTGTAAAGAGTACAAATTAAACCCGTATACGTTCTGCGATCACTTTACGGATTCTCTCCTTGAACGCTGCTGGTGAAAACTGCTGTACATGTTCAGTAAAGATAGTACGGTTATTGAACACGCCTTCTTTTTCAGCAGCCTCAAAACGGTCTATCGCTTCTATTAGGGATTCTGGTGTCTTTTCATCAAAGAAAAGGCCGGTTACGTTTTCTTTTACCGTCTCCACAGTGCCTCCCTCTCTAAAGGCAATCACTGGGCAGCCAGCGGCCTGGGCTTCTACAGGTATTATGCCAAAGTCCTCTATCCCTGGAAAAATCAGCGCCCTTGCCCTGCCGTATAAGTCCCGTATTTCTTCATCAGAGACACGGCCCTTAAAAGTGATAAGGCCGTTTTTTTTATATTTCCGGACTTTATTCTTTTTTACGCCGGAGCCAGCAACCACAAGCTTTCGCCTGGAGGCGATACAGGCTTCAATAGCCAGATCCGCCCGTTTATACCCTGTAAGCTGTCCAAAGAAAAGGTAGTAGTCTTTTGGGTTCCGTTCGACAGCAAGGAAATTTTCTATATTTACCGGAGGAAAAACTACCGCCGCTTTACGGTTATAATAGCGCATGATTCGTTTGGCCACATAAGCGGAATTCGCGATGAAGAAATCTACCAGATTCGATGAAAGCGCATCCCATAACCTTAGACCAGGGACAAGGCGCTTCATAAAAAATTTAACCAGCGGATTGGTTCCTCTGAAATATTCGTGATACATATCCCAGATATAGCGCATAGGGCTGTGGCAGTAACAGATGTGGTAAGCGTTTGGATTTGCGACTATGCCTTTTGCAGGCCCTGCTTCGCTTGAAATAACAAGATCGTAAGATTGCAGATTAAAATCTATCAACGCATTGGGCATCAGCGGCATATAAAGCTGATAGAGTTTTTTTACAAACGGAAGGCGGTTTATCCGGGAAGTAAAAACGTGGTGGCTATTAATAAGAGCAGATACCGCTTTTGGATTATAGACATGGGTGTAAATGTCTGCATCGGGAAACATTTCCAGCAGGGCTTCTATTACCTTTTCTCCTCCCCGCATATTAACAAGCCAATAATGGACAATGGCGGTTTTCATTTTACGACAGCACTCCAGTTCGCCGGATCAAAAATATTGTCATGTACATGGAGCCATTGATCCTTTGCGATTGTGTATTGCAGATGATCTGCGGTGGTAACAAGAGCACCATTTTCCTTTTCATTCTTGATGCTGTTTCCTGAGAAGGGATTTTGCGGATTATTTATTAAGCCTTCCATTGCAATAAGCGGGACATCTCCGTGAGTCATAAAGGTTGTATCAGTATTTAGATTTCCCCGGGCATTAAAATCTTTTACAAGGAGTATCGCATGATAGGCAGAAAGCCAATTACCATTTGGAAGCAACATATTACCTGAATATTCTGTATCTATAGCTGAACCGTGATCAGAGGTAATGATTATTCTGGTATTATCATATACACCCTGATCTTGTAAATACCTAAACCATTTTCCTAGAAGTAAAAGAGCAGCAATGTTAGTATGATAATTCTTTAATCCGGCAAAGGGTCCGTTGCCCGTATCTGTAATATCCATAGCCGGAACATAATCGGGATATTGGAAAAATGAAGATTCGTGAGTCAGATCATTAACAATAGCTGAATAGGTGTTGACCGTATCATCTAAAATTTCGGTTAATAGGGGTAGATACTCAAGTGTAGTATAACAGTCAATGGAATTTAGAGAAAGCTGATTATCTGTAAAATTAGTGGTTGTTTTAAGCCAACCTGCTTTGTCATAAATAAATACCCGGAATGCCGGAGGAGCAATTTTTAGAAAAGAAAAACGGATTAAAAGTTCTCGTAATAGCTTTGGGACAGATACTATTTCCAGTTCAGGATGAGAACGTAGCCAATAATTTGTATATGATCCCTCGATATTTTTTGCAGTAATTTCAGGATAAGGATTAAAAATACTTATATCAGGTTTCCAGCTATAACTTGCGAAAGAGGGATCTGTAACAGTAACACGGTAATCTTCTTCTGAGAAAATACGCGGCATCATGAGCAGTGCTTCATTATGCTTTTCCATAGCATAAGAACGGCCTTTTTGAATATTTTCTGGCTGGTATTCGTAACCGCCAAAAATAAGCGGCGCACCGTACCTTGTATGCGCTCCAAAACTTATACAATTGGAATAATAAGTAAAGCCGCTAAAATCATTAAGTAGTTCTGGTTTTTCTTCAAAAATATAAGGAACAAAGCCACCCACTGCGGCATCCAGCATAAAAACCACCACATTCTTGCCGTATTTGGAAAATTGGTAGACAGGTTCGGGAATACCCGAAAAAGAGGTATCCGCATTTTGTCTTTTTATTAATTGATCATATTTGTTAAAGTCTGTATTAATATTGTATATATTTATTATACTGTTGAGTATCAGGGCACTAAGGGTTATTAGTTGAAAAGATCTAAAAATAAATTTCCGCCTGCTCAGAAGGAAAAAGATAAAAACACATAAAATACCTAAAGTTGCAAGGCTGCTTACGATGATTATACCATATTTTGATTCCAAAGTATCGGGTGTTGAGAACTTAAATGTGGTAGTAATAGAACCAAGGTACCCCGAAAAAAGAAAAGTATTGATAAGGGCTGTTACACTTAACAACGAAAGCACCAGAGAAAGACCGTATCTTATGTTTTTGGAGAAAAGAAAATAGATGCAGAGAGGCCAGAAAAGGAAAAGTCCTATTGATTGAATAAAAACTGTGTAAATAAAGGGTAGGGGAGTGGTGTATGATTCCAGAAAGGAAAATTCCTGCACGGAAGACGCTATAAGTGAACCAGGAATAACAAGGCCGCAAAGAATAAACAAAATTAGGACAGAAAGAATATAGGTGCTGTTTAGAGAAAGAGAGCTTTGTTCAAGATTTATTATCCCTGAAATTTTGTGTTTTATAAAATGGAAGGATTTGATAAATAACGGTAAAAAGAAAAATAGCGAACAGAACCCTGCAACAAAAAGACGCTCTGGAGTAAAACCTAAAGGTATAAAGCGTATAATAACCGAAATAGCAACAAGGCAAAGCAGAATATAAACTATTATTGAGCCATGTTTTATTTTAGAAAAAATATTTTTTGCAAGTGAAAATACATTATTCATAGTCCAGTAAAGAACAAGGCCCGACGGAGAATTATACAGAAGCACCAGAAAAACCAGGGCTATACCGAAAACTTGAACTTTATCTCTGACCAGCATCCCCTTCGTATACACCGCGCCAGAAGCGCAGTTTAATATTGTCATAAGAATGGGAAGTATGTTTAGACTGAATCCTCCTATAGACAGAAAGCCGTCTGGCGCACCCAGATCTTGTATAAATAAAAAAGATACCCCTTTGATTGAATCTAGATGGGATAGCCATGAATACGCGGCAATGAAAAAAGGAATCTGAATTAGTATCCCAAGGGAATTTCTTAGGGCGTAGAACGGATGATAATGGTTCTGCCTGTAATAGGTAGAGAGAACCATATATTGCTCATCGCCTTTAAAGACAGATTTTATTTTATCTATTTTTGGCTTAAATTTCTTTTGGATGTCCCTTTCGGCCTGTTGCCATTTTTCGGCAACAAAATACAGGGGCATGGTACAGAGTGTAACAACCGCGCTGACCCCGATTATGGAAAATATACTATTCCGAAAAATACGATTTACGATTACAAATGTCATCTCAATAATTTGCACCAGAGGAAAGATGATAATAGTATAGAGGAAATCTATCATTATTAAGTTCTTCGCTTTCTCAATATTGGGGGATCAAAATATCTCTTAATGCTTGCCCTGTCCATTCAGGCGGCGCTTCCAATCCCAAAATTGCCGCCATAGTGGGGGCTATGTCGCAAATACTTATAGGGGAGGGAATATTGTATCCTTCTTTTATACCTCTGCCAAAAAAAACCAGGGGGATATTGCGGTGTTTGTCGGTATTTAACCAATGCAAATAAAAAGTACCCCCGTGATCCGCAGATAGTACGAAAACCGTACTGTCATAGACCCCTGCTTCTCTTACTGCCTCTTCAATGATCGCAATATAACCGTCTAATTCTGTAAGTTTGGCATAATAAGCCTCAGATCCCCACATTTTTCTATGACCTGTATAATCCGGTTGATCAAATGATATAGCGGTAAAAACAGGTTTATTTTCTATAAAATAAGCAGCAATGCTCTGAACCGAACCAAGATTAGAACCTATTCTAATTTTTACTGCCGTTTCATCAGAACAGATTTCATCTAGCTTCCCCCATTCATGAAAAAAGACAGGAGTATTTATTTGCCCGCTGTTTTTTACAACCGTAAATATTGAAGGAAATGGGTTAGAAGTACGTTGTTTCGGCGGAGTGCCAAAAAACAATGAAGACCAGTTTGGCCAGCTAATACAGGGCATTACACTGCGTGCTTCAAGGCTAGAAGAGCCATTGGCCATCATCCGTTTAACTGTAGGCATATCTGCATTGGGTACGTAAACGCCACCCCATCCGTCAAAGCCTATGAATACTAAATGCTCGGCAGGAACAGTTATTCTAATTGAGCTGTCTGCTCGGAATGGTATATTTACGGGATTACCAGTACAGCCGACAAAAAAAAGTAACATACAAAGGATTATACATAAGCCGCCAAATACCCGCTTAAAGTCTTTAATTAAAAAATTACCCATGATTAGCTCCGTTACTTTCTTAAAAGTATACTTTTCTACCAGGTTCTCCGTCAAGGATATATTGTTATCTGTTTGGTTGAAAAGCAGCCCCATCATTTTTTGTTTTAGATCATTGGGATCTCCTGCGCGAAAAAATGTTACAGGATAATCTTCATAAATTTCTTTGAAAACCGGAATATCAGAAATCAACGCGGGAGTGCCCAAAACCATTGCCTCAAGGGGCGGAAGCCCGAATCCTTCATAGAGTGAAGGCTGAACCAATAGGCTTGCAGAGGAAAGGTAATCCATAAGCTGTTCATTAGAAATGAACCCAGTAAATATTACTGTGTCAGTACCAAGAGAATCAATCTTTTGTAAAATTTCATTATCAGAACTGCGGAAATTATCTCTACTGCCAATAATAATCAATTTGTGGCGCATCCCTTCGTTTTTTGCCAAAAGAAAGGAGTCAAGAAGAGTATCAAGCCCCTTGTGCTTTTTTATGTTGCCAATAAAAACTATGGTTTCTGTTTTTTGCCTGTTTTGGGCATTGGCTTTATACTCAAGAAACATGGGCTGTATTGCCGAATGGGTAACGATGATCGGCTTTGTTTTGCCCAGATGATGTTCTATCCTTGATTTTGAAAATTCCGATACGGTAAATATTTTTTTTGATTTTTTATATGCCCTGCGGTAAAACCACATTCGTATGGCCAGGCCGGTTTTAGAAACAAGTTCTGGCATATCGGCAAAGATAATATCATGAATAGTGGTAAAAACCGGGATTTTTATGCCGCAGGGGATATTAAAAGAAGGGGAAAAGAAAAGGTCAGCCTTATTGATTTGTTTTGCTATAATCCTGGGAAAAAAAAACAATTCCTTTATTGAAAAAGGTTTTATATTACATTCTACAATATTTACATTTTTATTTGATATATATGATATTAATTTTTCAGGATTGCCCAGTAAACTATATTTATGATCAGATTGCAGCAGAAAGGGCAGAATTCCAGCTAGATATACCCCAATACCACTTGAGTCAATATGGCGGCAGTCGATTGCTATGGTCACGGCAGACTGATATACCTATATTATTATCGAAAAATATCTCTTAAGGTATTTCCGGTCCATTCGAGGGGCGTTTCCAGTCCTAAAATCGCTGCCATTGTGGGAGCAATATCGCAAATGCTTATCGGGGAAGGAATGGTGTAGCCTTCTTTTATGCCTTTACCAAAAAATATAAGCGGTATCTTACGATGTTTGGCAATATTTAACCCATGCCCATAAGCGGATCCGCCGTGATCCGCAGCTAGCACAAACACAGTATTGTCATAGACGCCTGCGTCTTTTACCGCTTCTTCAATGATGGCAATAAAACCGTCTAATTCCGTAAGTTTGGCATAATATTCCTCTGATCCATATTTTTTCCTATGGCCAGTATGATCCGGTTCATTAAACTGTATTGCGGTAAAAACAGGTTTATTTTCTAAGAAATAATCGACAATTCTTTGAACCGATTCAAGATTGGAGCTTATTCTTATTTTATTCGCAGTTTCATCAGAACAGATGTTATTCAGATCCCCCCATTCATAAAAAAAAACAGGCGTGTTTATTTGCCTGCTGTTTTTAACTAGTGTGAATATGGAAGGGAACTGTTCAGAAGTACGGCTTTTTGGCGGAGTGCCAGAAAAAAGTGAAGACCAGTTTGGCCAGCTTACACTAGGCATTACACAACGTGCATCAATGCTAGAAGCGCCTTCTGCCATCATCCGCTTTACCGTAGGCATATTCGCATCAGTTACATAAACTCCGCCCCAACCGTCAAGGCCAATGAAGACTATATGCTGGGCTGGATAAGCTATCCTAATTGAGCTGTCTGCCCGGACTGACGCTTTGGGATTGCTTGTACAGCCGATGGCAACAAAAGATACACATAGGAAAATAATTATTTTATTAAGCACATTCATTGGTTATCTCCCGACAAAAATCCTGGGGGTAGCCGTACCCTGCCATGTTATAATCAGAGGCTGATTTCCGACCTCAAGAGCGGTTTCCGCAGCTAGGGGGCTGTTTCTGCCGTTTGTAATATCGTGAAGCAAGGCCGGAGCCGGCAGTTGCAGATTTATCGTCTGGGCTCGATTCCGGTCGTTCCACAGTATAAGAGCGTTATTCCCTGATATGCCGCCCATAAAACAGAAAGAAACAATGTTTGAGGGTATATTTTCTCTTAGAGGCAATTCGGCGGTGTAACGGGAACCGGGTAAATACCTGGCGCAAAGTTCATAGGCCCAGGCGCCGTTTTTACGGCTGTAATCGGGATACGCAAGGCCAAAGAACCTTTCAGAATCCCGCGAATCCCCGGCTTGCCCTTCATTCTGGGAATCAAATAACTCGTACCATAATAAAGCCCTTGCACCACGGGCCGCCGCCCCAACTATGGTTTTTACCACATAAGCAGGTTGTTCTTCTAAAGATACTTTTGTTGGATACCATCCCCCCGTAGGATAACCCGCTTCTGTAATCCACACAGGCCCTGTATAGTTAATCTGCGAAAGGACCTTAGAAAAGTTATCGTAGACTTGCATTGCGCCACGGGGATTGAGGGCGTAAGGATGAAAAGCCAATGCATCAAGGCCTTCCATAGCCCCGGCTTTATACATGGCTTTTATAAATCCATCGGGGCTTCTAACAAAAACACCGCCAATTATATAAGCGTCAGGATCTGTTTCGCGTATTCTCTGCGCCGCAAGCCTGGTTAATTCAAAAAAATCTTTCCTTGGTCCTTTCCAAAACCTGGATATATTGGGCTCATTCCAGACACTCCAGGCAGCAACCCGACCCTGGAAGTGGCGGACTGTTTCTTCGACAAAATCTAAAAAATGAGGAAGATTTTCCGGAGATATATAACATTTTGAATTTCCCTCAGGAAATAACCAGCTTGCTTCATAACCAAGGACTACAAGAACTTTTTTGCCCTGGCTTATGGCTGTATCCACAAATGCATCATAACCGGAGAAATTGAAGCTGCCCTTTTCACCTTC
Source organism: Treponema sp. (assembly GCA_031254385.1). The sequence goes on from JAIRUO010000011.1 coordinate 36,026, forward strand.
AATACTGTTCCAATAGAAAGTATTAAGTATCCATTTGGCTCCCATAGCGTCCAGAAGCTCATATTCTTCGGGACTTCTGGTTCTTCCGGCATGAACAATACCAAAGAAATCTTCGGGAACAATGGCAGAAGAATTTTTTGGAAGGGGGGTTGAGGCACAAGACAATACAAATAATAAAAAGAGTAAGCTATATGCAGCCTTAATTATGCTGTTAATGATGGTTGACATTTCTCCTCCACATTGATCATAAAATCAAAAATTCTTTTTCCCGCTTCGCCAGGATACTGCCAGGCTGTTTCGCGGGCTTTTTTTCTAGCTGCGGCCAGAGTGCCAGAGTCCCCCGCGTTTTTTATAACCTCGGTAATATTAGGAAAATCTTCTTGCCTAAGCTCAATGCCGGCTTCTTTAATAATCGTGAACTGCCAGAGTTCATGATCAAGATCATCGGCATCGTAGGGGCGAGGGTCAAAATCCTGGTTTACATACAGCACCGGTCTGTCGCGCAAGAACATATAATCAAAAATTATTCCAGAAAAGTCAGAAATCATAATGTCTGCCTTGCTAAGCGAATAGATATTTTCACGCTCTGTATCCCATAATATATTGGCGCAATCTTTATAGCGCGTCTGCAACTGCCTTAGCATCTCGGCTTCTGACTTTTGCGATTGAGGATGCGGGCGAATGATTATGCGCCAGTGCGAGTCGCGCAGGGGATCAAGCAGCTTTTCCCCGTAACGGCTCAAAAGCGCAGAAGCTCCCCACGAAGGTGAAACAAGTACGGTAAAAGGATGATCTTCTTCCGGCTCAATCTGCTTGATTTTTTCTGAATAGGCATCAAGATAGGTACAGCCGCTGGTTATAAGCTGCTTTTCCGGCAGACCTCGTTGATTTTCCAGAAAGCGGACATCGGCTGCCTGGAAATCGCCTGTTAAAAAAATAGAATCAAAATAATCAAGGCCGAACAACCGGTAGGTCGTGATATCGGCAGTGGAGTGCAAAACATGGGAATAATGTTTAACCGTTTTAGACCGTTTTAATTGATATACCTGTAATCCGGCCGTGGTCATCAAAACAATTTCTGCCGAGATAAAATTAAGAAACGCATAGGCCTTGTTTCCTTCCCCTATATATTCAGGTTTGATATACTCCCACGAAATATCAAATACCGGATCATCAGTTGAAGAAGTTAAATAGCGCAGTTCCGTTTTGTTTTGCTCAAATTCTTCAACAATGGGCTTAAATACATTCCAGTACTGTTTACCCTCACAATAAATAACAAATTTCGACTTATAATTAGCCTTTGATGAGATCCTACCGCCAGAAAGTATTACTTTTAATTTTAGAATAAGGGCCCTTAATAAAAAATACAGCGTAGCAGCAGCACCGACAAGTACAGAGAACAATATGCTCCCGGTTCCGGGATCAATGTACAATGGGTAAAGGTTAATCATAAATACTCCTTGTCATGGTTCAATGGTTTTCCAGTTAGCTGGTTCAAAAATATTTTCCTTGACATATAGCCAATTATTTTTGTTAATTTTATAAGCATAATTTGTATGGGCATAAGAATCAAAATCTTGGTTGGTCGTAATTATAATACCCTGATCTTTATCTGCTATTAATGGCTTATTAGTAAAAGGATTAACCGGATTGTTTATAATATCTTTAAGGATAAGCAAGGGAGTATCGGCATTAGTCATAAACTCGTTAGATATTTCTAGTTCACCAATTGAATTAAAATCTTTAATCATCAATAAAGCATTATAATAACCTAAATTATCACCATTGGGCAAGGTCATATTACTGGCAAAGTTTTCCGGGCCAAGTACTCCAGATTTTCCATGATCAGAAACCAATATTATCCGGGTATTGTCATATACTCCGATTGTCTTTAGATATTCAAACCATTTTCCAAGTAGAATGAATGATGCAACAGTCGTATGGAAAAACGATTCATTGGCAAGTGGGCTTGTCCCAAAATTGGTGACTGACAGAGCTGGTATATAATCGGGAGCTTGAAAGAACGCATTAGTATGAGATAGATGAGAGTAAAGCGCTGTGTATGTATCACCTGTTTCTACTGTATCGGTAATTTTATCTAGAATTTCCAGAAAAGAATAATCACGAATAACAATGTCAGTTAGTTGTTGGTGTTTACTATTATCAAATCTGAGCCAAGTTCCTTTTTCATAAATAAATAACCTTAAAAAGAGAGGAGCTGTTTTAAAAAAAGAAAATCGAATAAGATTATTATCAAGGTATTCATTTATATTAAAAAGATTGAATTCATCATTATTACGAAACCATTGATATGTATATTTTCCAGAAATATTTTCAGCATTAAATTCAGGATGGTCAAGAAACATCTCAAGATTTGACCGTTTGTAATTTTCAAAAGGAGGATCAGTCACCCTAATCGAATAACCAGCTTCATAAAGAATAGTGGGTAGCAAAAGATACGCTTCTTTTTGTTTATCAAATAATGGTATTTTGTCGCGGTTATTGATGGAAAGAGGAGAATATTCATATCCGCCGTAGATAGGTGTTCCTCCTATTAAAGTATGGTTTGAGAATGAAACACAATTGGGATACCAATAAAATCCGTTCATTATAGAGTACAGTTCTGGTTTTTCTTCAAAAATAAATGGGACATAAGATCCAATTACTCTATCAAGCATTATTAACAAAATATTTTTTCCAGTTTTTGAAAATGTATATTGAGGTACGAGGGAATCAGAGTTCTCGTTTCCTTCTTCCATATTTTGCATATTGTTTGAAAAATAAACAAAATCATCATGAATTTTTATTATATTGGTAATACCATATCCCAGAAGAGCAACAAGGGTTATAATTTGCAATGGAAAAATTATCTTTACTCTGTTTAAATAAAACAAAATTGATATTAACAGTAATACCATGCACAAAACAATAGTATTTATTATATATATTCCTGGAATAAGCGAAAAATTTTTAGGATTTGAAAATTCCATAGTGATAGTAAAGAAACCGTTATTTACAGTAAAGAGAAACACATTAATAAGAGCTATTCCAGTTAGTATTACAAATACACAGGTTAATAGACGACGTATCTTTATGGAAAATAGGAAATAAATAATTAATGGCCAAAACAGAAAAATACCTACTCCCTGTTTTAGCGTAGTAAAAATAAATGGGAAAGGTGTAGTTCTGGAACCTATATATGAAAATTCTTCAACAGAGGATGCAATTAGAGAAGAGGGAATTACAAATGCATGTAAAGAAAAAAGGATAGTACAGGAAAGTAAAAAGAGAGGGAAATGATCAAAAAGCCCGATGTTTATAGTGTTGTCTTTATGGGATTTAAATAAACCAAAATGAACAAATAATTTTTTTATAAGAGGAATGGTCAGTATAGATGAAAAAAGTAAGACTACCAAGAGTCGTTTAGAAAGCATTCCCGCTTTTAAAAAGAGTAAATATATATCGAATAATATTACTAATAGAAAAACAGAAATGAGAATAATAGTTTTTTTATGTTTAGATTTTTGCAAAATATTTTTGAAGAGAGAAAATATGTTGTTCATAGTCCAGTAGAGGACAAGTCCTGCAGGACTATTACATAACAATACAAGAAAAATTAAAGACATACCGTAAAGTTGTACTTTATCTCTTGTGCTTAAATTCCTTGAGTAAACAGCACATGAGAGAATATTTATGGCGGTCATAAGGACAGGCAATAAATTAAATTGGTAGAGCCCTATAGATATAAGTTGATCGCTTTTGCTTAGATCCCTAATAAATAAAAATGATTCACCATCCAATATATCAGAGTGAGAAAGATATAAATAGGCTGCAACAAAGAAAGGAATCTGAATTAAAAGGCTAAAAGTACTCTGCAAGGCATAAATCGGATGATAATGATTCTGCCTGTAGAACGTGGAGAGTATCATGTATTGTTCGTCGCCCTTAAAGACTGATTTTATTTTATTTATTTTAAGTTTTAGTCGGTTTTGAAGACTTCGTTCTTTTTCTTGAAATTTTTCTGCTGCAAAGTAAAGCGGTAGAGTAAAGATGCTAACGGCAATGCTCACACCCAGAAGGGAAATACCCTGGCTACGAAAAGTACGGTATACAAAAACATGACATAGTTCAATGAGTTGAATAAGCGGATAAATTATGATAGTATACAATAGTTCGATCACATAAGCTCCTTTTTATATAGATATTGATTTACAAAACAGGCAAGATTTATAAATTGAAGTACATTTGTCCCAATCTCTGTGTGTAAATTTTCATTCGATTTTTCAGTCAAAAATACTGGGATACAGCCGGCAGCAATTCCAGCTTTAATATCACGCATGTCGTCTCCCACCATATACGATTTTGACAGATCAATATTGTATTTTTTTGCTGCCTGTAAAATCATGCCCGGCTTGGGCTTTCGGCAATCACATTCGATCTTGTATTCAGGCAACTCGCCGGGAAAGCCTTTGTCAGGGTGGTGTGGGCAGTAAAAAAGATCATCTATATAGGCCCCCTGTTTACCCAGTTCAGTTTCCATTTTATTATGAATTAGGCTGAGCGTTTGGAAATCAACTTCGCCGCGGGCAATAATCGGCTGGTTGGTGATTACTATTGCCAGGTATCCAAGGCTGTTGATTTTTTTTATTGCCTCCGCTACACCGTCGATCAACTCAAAATCTTCTGGCCGTGTTATAAACTTATTAATAATGAATGTATTGATTGTGCCGTCACGATCAAGAAAAACAGCCTTTTGCCTTATTGTCAGGTTTTTATCGCTCACAATGGCGTTCTCAATATCGGCTGTAACCTGGGCATAACGTTCCGGCGTACCCATGTCTTTTATGTATTCTGGAGTTGGATAGGCAAAAGTCCGGCCTAAAGAAATCGAAGGTTTGAGCATATCCCGATCAAGGTCGATTTTTTCTTTAGGCTGTGGGCAGTTTCTTAGGAATTCAGAAGACAGGATATGAATTCCGGCATTCACCTGGTTTTTGTAATAGAGTCTTTCGTCTTCTTTATTTAACCATCCTAAAACCTGATTATCTGTGTTAGCTATAATTAGCGCGCTGTCAAAAGGGTGGCCGTTTGGATGCACCGCAATTGTGGCCCATGCTTTTTTTTCCTTATGGAAGGCGATCATGCGGGAAAAATCAATATCAAAAATTACGTCCCCGTTAAGTAAAATAAAATCACCGGATAAACCGTTGATCTTGTAAAGCGCCCCGGCAGTTCCCAGTGGCTCGGTCTCGGTAAAGTAAGTAATAGTACACCCAAATCGGCTGCCATCGCCAAAATAGTCTTTTATTTGCTGGCCAAGGTGCCCAACGCAGATTATTATATCAGTAAAGCCGTTTTTTTTTAAAACCTCAATCTGGTGTTCAAGAATCGGCTTACCGCAGATAGGGATCATTGGTTTAGGAATGTTACTGTCAAGCGATGCGACACGGGTTCCTTTTCCGCCAGCCATAATTACTGTTAATATTTGATCCATGATTGTTAAAATGCGCTTAGATTAAAATCAATTATTCTTCAACACGGGACCAATTTTTTTCTTCGAATATACCGCCGTGGACATAATAATCCCAACGTGGATTGAGTGATATTTGGGTCTGCAAAGGGTCTCCTAAATGTACCGATCCCGATACGGCTATATAGAGAGGCTTTTCTTTATTTTTGGTTGAAATTGGGTTCCCTGTAAATGGATTTACGAGATTTTCAATTAGGCCAGTTAAAGATAAAAAAGGAACATCCGCATTGGTCATAAAAGTCATATCGGTTTTTATTTCGCCTGAAGCATTAAAATCTTTTACCAATAGAATTGGGTGGAGGTTATCAAAATTGGATGGCATTGACGGGGGAGCTTTTGTAACATAGCTTATCTGGGAACCATGATCTGAAACAAGGATAATACGGGTATTGTCATAAACTCCATGTGATCTCAAAAAATTGAACCAGTCCCCCAAGCGCTTATAGGCCGCAATATTAATGTGATATTCTGTCTCTTTGTTGTATGGTCCCGAAAAATAACTTGTGACACTCAAGGTAGGAAAATAATCCGGTTCCTGAAGAAAAGCCCCATGATGGGTTGTATTGTTTACCATTAAAAGGAAGGTATTTTCATCATTGTCGAGAATTTCGCCAAGTCGGGGAAGATAATCCAAAACCGCATAGCTGTCTATAAAAACAGTGAGTTTCTGTCCCGGTATGGAAGAACACCAGTCACCGTATTGATAAAGCCCCCGGCGAGTCACCAAAGGAGTGATTCTAAACAACCCATACCAAAAAATATTTCGTTTTAATATGGCACTTATTGACGGAAGATTAAGGTTGTGTTCATCAAGCCATATCTTTGTATATGTGCCGCCAGTTTGATATACTTGTACCCCTGTATAGCCTTCATAAATCGAAAAGTCAATTATATTGGAATAATTGGGGTTAGGCGGATCGGTAACAGTAACAGAATAACCAGCTTCAGAAAAAAGTTTGGGAAGGAGGAGTAGAGCCTCATTTTGTTTTGTTCGTAAGGGGATTTCAACACGCTTGTTGATTTCTTCCGGAGTGTATTCATAACCGCCAAAAATCGGCGGTGCCCCAACCAAGGTATACCCGTTAAACGAAACCGTGTTAGGGTAATAGGTAAATCCTGAAAATATTTCTTTTAATTCAGGGCTTTCTTCCAAAATATAAGGAAAAAAAGAACTTGATGCGCGGTCAAGCATTATAATTACCGTATTTTTTCCCTTTTTTGAAAGAGAAAAGATCGGTTCAGTTGAAACTTTTTCTGCCTGAAGGTTACTATGAGAAGGCGGGAGTTTAGCAAAATCATTGCTAATAGTAAAAATATTAACTGAGGACATGCCAACAAGAGCGGCAATACAAATAGACAGTACAGGTACTATGATTTTATAAAAACGAAAATATAGTAAAATCAGAACGATAATGGCACTTATACCAAGACTTATGATGTTGTTGATTATCGTATCAAAAGAATGTCCCACCCCATTGGAAAGCTCCATATTAATTGAAATAAGTCCATAATCTCCGGAAAAAGCAAAAGTATTTAAAACTGCACCGGTACAAAGAAGAACACCAAGGCCAGCTAATATGTATTTTGTTTTTGATGAAAAAAGAAAGAATAACGCAAGAGGCCAAACTATAAAGAACCCAATACTTTGAGTAAAAGTATTAAAAATAAAAAAATTAGGAGTTGTATAATTATCTATAAAAGAAAATTCTACAGGCGATGAAACTATCAGAATGGAAGGTATATAAAGACCGACTAGTAAAGAGAGAACAAGGAACGAAAGGAGAAAGAGAGGGAAAATCTTCCTTTTATCTGGAGCATCGAAAATTTTAAGTTTAGGAGGGATTTTTATTTTTGATACTAAACGTATAAGCCAGGGCGTTAATGCCGCAAGGCTGGCAGCAAAGGCTATGAAAAAACGTTGTCCAGAATCGCCTTTATGTAAAGCGAGTATATAATAGACAAGGAATAAACATAAACTTGAAAACACAGCAAAAAGAGCAGAGTTTTTATGCTTAAATTGAATTTTATAATAAACATTTTTAACAAGAGAAAAAATATTATTCATTGTCCAGTAAATGACAAGAGCAGAGGGAGAATTATAAAGAAGGACAAGAAAAAAGAGTGCAATAACAATAATTTGCAGCTTGTCTTTTAAGAGAAAACCGCGTGAATAAACTGCCCCTGAAGTAAGATTAAGAAGGGTCATAAAAATGGGAAGGAAGTTGACTTTTACATTTCCTAAATGAATTAAGCCATCGGGTAGCCCAAGATCGCTAATAAAAAAGAATTGGGCTCCCTGAAGGGCCTCAAGGTTTGAGAGGTAAGCGTAAGCAGCAATAAAAAAAGGAACTTGAATCAATAGACCAAAACTACTTCGCAAAGCATATATCGGGTGATAATGATTCTGTTGGTAATAAACAGAAGTGGTCATGTATCTTGAATCACCTGTGAACGCCGCTCGGATTCTATCCAATTTAGGTTTCATTCTTTTCTGTAAATTCCGCTCGGTTTCCTGCCATTTTTCCGCAACATTATAAAGCGGAAGACAAAGTACGCTAACCACAATGCTGACAAAAATAAGAGATAACCCTGTTTCTTTGAATACTTTAAGGGAAAAAACAAAGCTGAATTCAATAATTTGGGTCAGAGGAAAAATTATTAGGTTATACAATAAGTTCAACATAAATTTTTAAAATCCCATTTCGCTTAATTTGTTTACTATATTTATATAAATATCCGGTATATTAATTCCAGAAATATTTTTCTTTTTATAGTCAATAATATCCGCATGGGATATTCCGCCTTCAATTTTTATAATATTATCTCCCCACCTTGCCGACCATTCGCTGACTAATCCGTCATTATCCCCACGTATTCCTTTTATATACCAGTAACTGCTAGTAAACATCAGATCGTCAAAAGGATTGTTCATTGTTGTGTACATACTTTGATAATATACGTTATGATCCATTCCTATTTTTTCGTTAAATTCTTTCATGTTTTCTGTCGTTAATTGGTAATTTAAACTATACGGATCAGGATTTGTATCTCCAAAGAATTTGCCAAAGACTATTAGTGTTCTCCTTACCATGCTGGAATGGACTATACCTTGCTTATATATTAAATCCGCTATTTCTGCGCCATGATGCGGTGTTGAAATTGTAGTCAAACTTGCCACCTTATTTCCATAATTGTACTTCCAGATAAGATAACGTGAATCAATACCTCCTTTAGAATGTGCTATTATATTTACTTTTTCACTGTTTGTTTCTTCCAATACTTTATCAATAGTTGTTTTTAGTATTTCCGCATTTGAATCATAATCGCCCCATGAGTCAGTATTTCCCAAAAATACTTTTACCCCTTTCATTTTTAATGTATCAGGAATTCTGCCCCAATAATCTATTAAACCGCCTCTATCATGCGCGGCGATACCATGTACCAATATAACAGGATATTTTGGTGGGGCAATTATATCTGCCATTGTATTGTTACCAACAGAATCAGGGACTACAGTCCCGCATGAAAAAAGCAGTATTACTAGAAAAGCCGACAAGATGCAAAGGAATGGTCTTATGTATTTTAACACTATATATCAGTATAGCCAATTTTTTATTTGAAGTAAAGCGGCGGCGGCTAATTTTGCCAGTGAATAAAGCTTAGTTTCTGCAAGAGCAAGTAGAAAGTATTTGTAAAAGTCAGACTGTTTTCGATAATACGGAGTGAAAGAGAGTGGATACAGTTCTTGATACTCTTTTTTTGAAAATACATTGCTACTTAGCATTTCATATTTATCGATAAAGGGAAAGAAATTATGTTTTTCAAGGACATTCTTATTATATTTGTTAAGGAGGAACACAATTTTGTCTAAGAATCTAACACGTTCAATAAATCTTTGTTTTTTATCTTTACGTGTAAAAGAATTATGATTATAAGTATGATGATAATACGCTTTAGCCAGATAAGCCACTTTAGGGTTATTAAGCAGCAATTCTAAAATAAACAAAGTATCTTCGCCGTAATTTATTCCTTCAATAAATCTAATATCATTTTTGGTGTAGAAGCTTCTGTTTATAGCAACATTCCAGAGGCAACTAAGCAATTTTCTTTCAAGCACCAGATGTGTAATAGTTTCTGTATCAAGAGCAGAAGGCTTTTGACTAATGGTACGTTTATTCCCGGCAACAGTTTCCTTGAAGAAATCCATTAAGATAAGGTCAGCTTTTTCATTTTTTAGGTAATTAATAAAATCATCAATGAAGTTTGGTTCTATCCAATCATCACTATCAACAAAATAAATATAATCGCCAGATGCATTGTTTAAGCCATATTGCCGTGTCCTGCTTATCCCTTCGTTTTCTTTATGACACACCCTAATGCGTGAATCTTTTTTGGCATATTCATCGCAAATTGCGGGACAGTTATCAGTTGATCCATCGTCAATAAGCAGTAATTCAAAATCACTAGAAGTCTGGGAAAGAACACTGTCAAGACAACGGGGGAGATTTTTATTATCGTTATATACAGGGATAATGATAGAAAAGAAATGGGCTGGCATTTGGTTTTACTTAGTTTTATCTAAAGAGTCTTTTTATACCATTCAATTGTTTTTTTTATACCTTCTTCAAAAACAATTGCAGGAGAAAACCCGGTATCGTTTTGCAGTTCCGAAATATCCATTTCTGAGTTATCCGGTTTATTATTCTTATATGGTATTTCTCCAATACCTAATGGCAAAGTTGGATTTATACTGTCCCTAATTATCGTAATATACTCTTGAAGCTTTCTTGCGGTTCCAAAACCAATTGCGTAATTTTTTCCGCTTAATCCTTTTTTTGCTACTAATATAAGCGCTTCAATAAGATCGTCAATATAAATATAGTCCCAGCATTGTTCCAGCGCGGTAAATGATGGCTTCTCGTTTTTTAGAAGAGCTTTTATTACGTAAGTAAGTACATTGTTGTCGTCTCTGCCGGGTCCGTATGCACTTGATGGAACAACCCATATAAGGGGCAAATTGTTTTTAATTGACCATGTTCGTGAAATTATATGACAACTAGATTTTACTGCTCCATAAGCATCTATGGTTCCAGGCATATTATTGCCTGTTATTGGCATCTCGCTAGAAGCGTATTCAGAGGCGGAACCGGGAATGATCGTTTTTGAAATATTTAAATGCTTCGCAAAAGACAGAATATTTATCAACGAAGAAATATTTTTTAATTGATGTTCGTAATTATTTCTATATCTGGGACCTGCTCCGTCCCAGGCGAAATGAAACAATACATCAGAATTCTGCATATTGCTCTCAAAAGGCAATTGATTTTTTTCTATATCACATTGATAATAGTGCAACAAATTGTGCTGAACAGGCGGATTATTCAGACAATCCAGAGCGTAAACGGTTATTCCCTGATCAATAAGCACCCTTGTTAGTCTACTCCCCACATAGCCGCCCGCTCCGGTAATAATTACTTTTTGCATGAAAATTACTAAAAATACTCCCGTATTTGGTCTTTTAGGCAGGCAGTTCTTTCGGCGTCTGTTTTACACTTTGCAAATTCCACTGTCTTATTAACGGCTGTCTTAATATTCCAGAAGGGTTTCCAGCCAAAAATCTTTTTTGCCTTTGTGCAGTCCAATTTAAGATAATTGGCCTCATGAGGGCCGCTATCGTTCTGTACTTTCCATGAAGCGCCATTACCCCAACTAAGACAAAATAATTCCGCAAGCTCACCTGTCGAGAGGCAGCTTTCGTCATCCGGGCCAAAATTATAAGCGCCTTCTGCTTTTTTATCATTAGACTGCTTTTCTGCAAGTAGTAAGTAACCGCAGAGCGTGTCAAGCACATGCTGGTACGGACGTGTTGAATTTGGGTTTCGTACTATGATTTCTGTTCCTGCCTGCACAGCCCGGATACAGTCGGGAATAATTCTATCTTCTGAATAATCGCCCCCTCCTATAACATTACCGGATCGGGCTGTCGAAACAGCAGATGTTTCTTTGTCTACAAAAAAAGAATTCCGGTAACTATGCGTTACCAGTTCACTACATGATTTACTGTTTGAATAGGGATCAAAACCGCAGAGATTTTCATTTTCGCGGTAACCCCAATCCCATTCCTTGTTCTCATATACTTTATCAGTTGTTACATTGACAAATGAACGAATGGAGGGGGTAAGACGAATTGCTTCCAGTATGTTAACCGTTCCCATAACATTAGTCTCGTAAGTCAATGCCGGTTCACGGTAAGAAAGACGAACCAATGGTTGTGCCGCAAGGTGAAAAACAATATCGGGCTTAGTTTCGATTACCTTTTTGATCAACTTATCCCTGTCCCTAATATCTGCAATTAGTGAAGATATATCTTTTTCAATGCCTGTTTGTTCAAACAAGGAAGGATCGGTTGGTGGGGTAAGTGAATAACCAGTTATGTCAGCTCCAGCCTCTAGCAGTATATGGCAAAGCCATGTACCCTTGAAGCCGGTATGGCCGGTTATGAAAACCCTTTTATTTTTATAAAAAGAAATATCTGACATATATACTTTTATTATTTTGGTGTTTTTTGCTTTTGGTCATTCCATAAAGCCCAAGGTGCAATGCCGTCTTGCCATAAAGCCGTTAACTCATTTTTGTCTTTCAAGGTATCCATTGCCCTCCAAAAACCTGTATGCCGGTAGGCATTAAGCTGGTTTTCGCTTGCCAATGTTTCCAGAGCTTTCCCTTCAAGGATGGTATTCTCTCCATCGTTTAAATAGTTAAAAATATCAGGCTCCATCACAAAAAAACCGCCGTTAATCCAGGAACCATCACCTTCTGGTTTCTCTTTAAATGAAATAACTGTTCCGTCGTCTTTAATGTCCAGGGCGCCAAAACGCCCGCTAGGGCGTACTGATGTCAAAGTTACATATTTTCCGGAATTCTTGTGGGAATTAATCAGTTGAGGTATATCAATATTGCTTACACCGTCACCATAAGTCAGCATAAATCTTTCCTGTCCAATAAAATCTTTTGCCGCCAACAAGCGTCCGCCGGTCATACTGTTTTGTCCAGTGTAAAGCATGGTAACTTTCCATGGTTCTGTGCGATGTTCAAGCAGTTCTATAGAATTATTTTTCATATCAACAGTAATATCAGAATAACGCGTGTAATAATTAATAAAATAATCCTTAATTATGTGAGACTTATACCCGGTAAGTATAATAAATTCGTTAAAACCCCAATAAGAATACAGTTTCATTATATGCCAAAGAATTGGATGCCTGCCGATTTCCACCATTGGTTTTGGTATAAGATTTGTTTCTTCAGAAAGACGTGTTCCAAAACCTCCGGCCAATATTACTACTTTCATTGTAAATTCCCTTTTATATAAAATTCAAGATTGTGAGAAAATATTTATTATAAAACCATAATTGGTTAATTTTCCGGTCTCGGTATACAATTCGTATTTATCTTTCGAGTTTAATTTATGAAAATAGGTATTTGAACATATATCATCAAACTTGGCTTTGTCATATTCAGAACTGGGATTTAAACGATGATGAATTTCATGAACTTTTGGATTATTTTCTGGCACAGAATCAATCATTTTACGTATTTCTGGCAATGTATCATAAGCAATAGAAATAAAATAATCAACAATAAAGTAATCTATAAAAACATTATTCTTTTTTACATAGGCCAAATACAGTGCCCTGACAAATTCTGGCAATATATTATGCTTGCTTGAATACAGGCAGAAAGAAAGCCATCTGCCTTCCCGAATTATCCAGTTTTTTGCACCAAAACAAGTTTCAAGTATTTCGCCGTCATCCTTGGGAGTCCAAAATCCTAGATGGGAGCAGATATCCGGCAGGGGCGGCAATGGTTTTGTCAGCAGTACTGTTGAATCCAGCCACAAGCCTCCGTGTTCAAATAATAGGCACATTCTTATTATATCAGAGAGGTGCGTTATTGAAAGTTTTTTATTTTTAATCTTTTTTATTATATAATCCGGCAGAGTTATAAAGTTATGATAATTATCTTTTGTTATCAAATTTATTGTATGACCATTTGAGAACTTTTTTACAGTCTGGAAACATGCTTTTACCACAGGTGGCATCGCATCTTCGCCGTCCCATCGTAAAAGCCAAATAGGATAATTCTCAGCAAAAGAAGGATCAACTTCCTGGGTTCTTCCCTCAAAACTGCTTATTATTCCACTGAATTTTTTCTTCAAGTACTGCTTTATAACCTTATGTTTATAGGCATATTGATCATACAAAGGTTTGTTGTGCCAGACAACCGGGTATGCGAAAATCTTGATTGCTATAATCGGATTAAAATGAAAAATAAAGGAAAGAAATGTGGGAAAGTAGCGGATTATTTTTTTGATCATCTTTAAGAGTCTCTTTATATAGGAGGAAAGTTATTCAAGATATAACAATAATTGGTCAATTTTCCATTTTCTGTGTATTCTATATTGTTTTCTTTCCAGGATAATTTATGAAATATGGTATTGCTGCATATTTCGTCAAATAATATTTTATTGAACTCATTATTTAGAATCAGCTTATGTTGTATTTCATGTATCTTAGGATTATTATCTGGAACGGAATCTATCATTGTGCGTATTTCTGGCAAGGTATCATAGGCAATTGAAATAAAGTAATCAAACAGGAAATAATCTATAAAAATATTATATGTTTTTATATAAGTAAAAAACATCGTGCGGACAAATTCTGCCAATATATTGTGTTTGCTCAGGTAAAAACAAAATGTCAGCCATTTATCTTCTCTTACAATCCAGTTTCTGGCTCCATTACAAACTTCAAGAATATTGCCATCATCCTTTGGTGTCCAGAAGCCAAGGCGAGAACAGATAGGGGGCAGATCGCATAAAGGCGCCGTTACAAGAACCGTAGAATCAAGCCATAAACCGCCGTTTTCATACAAAAGACATATACGTAATACATCTGAAAGATGTGTAAAGGAAATTAATTTTTTTTCTGCCTTCTTTATGATATAATCTGGCAGAGTAACAAAATTTTGGTAATTGTCTTTAGTTACTAAATTTACATTGTGCCCGTTTGAATAATACTTAAGCGCATTAAAGCACGTTTTGACAATAGGCGGCATTCTATCTTCGCCTTGCCACCAGCAAAACCAAATAGGGTAATTATTGGCAAGTGAAGGGTCAACTTCATGACTTTTTCCCTCAAAACTGCTAATCGTATCTTTAAACTTATTTTTTAAGTACTGTTTTATGAGATTATGTTTATAGACCCATTGATCATATATGGGTTTATTGTACCAGATAACGGGATATGTAAATTTTTTAAGGACGAAAAGAGGATTAAAATGAAAAATAAAGGAAATAAATTTGGGAAGACGATTGAAAATTAGTTTAATCAACATCTTTTACCCTGATTTCGTTTTATGCCTATAGTTGAACGTATTTTTGTTGGTATAATAGCTCTATAAATTTTCTTTAATATGAATTCAAGAAAAAGGATTATATCTATAATAATGAATGTTAGAGGATTTTTTTTTATTGCCATTTGCAAAATCATTTTGTTAAAGCCATTCATATAAATATCTTTAGAAGATAATTTTTCAGTTGATTCAGGATAAAAAGTATTAAATATATTGTCGATTTGTGTTCTTAATGTTTTTTCTTTTATGAATGATAACTTTATGGAATTTATGCGGTAATACAATTCAAGTTCTAAATTATTAAAAATTTTTTTTTCCTTTAAAAAATTAAGTATCATAATAAAGTTGTAGTATTCGTCAATAGTTCTATCAGCCTGCTTCTGTGAATTGCACATTGATTTTGAGTGCTTACGGTAATGATATAAGCAATCAGGTACATACCCAATTTTTTCAGAATAATAAATGGTTTGGATAGTGATCACTCTATCTTCAATATAATTTTGAATTGGAAAATTTACTTTATTATATATCTCGCGTTTTATCAATTTATCCCAAACTGATGGTGAATATCGCCAATACATTATTATATGTTTAAATATAAGCATTTTATCGTAAAGTTCCGGCGTTATATCAATGATTTGAAAATTGTCAATATTATTAAATAAGTTACACTCTACAAGATCACAATTTTCTTTAATAGCCTTATTGTACATTTTTTCAAGCATATCGTGTTCAAGCCAGTCATCACTATCGACAAATAAAATATAGATACCTTTAGATGCTTCTACCCCTGTATTTCTGGCCTGTGGCAATCCATCATTTTGTTTTTTATGGATTACTTTTATTCGCTTGTCTTTTCTTTCATACTCATCACAAATTTGAGGGCAGTTATCAAGTGAGCAATTATCTATAAGAATACATTCAAAATCCTTGAAAGTTTGATTTAGGATACTGTCGATGCAAGTATTAAGATATTTTTCAACATTGTATACATTCACTATTACTGATATTTTTGGAATCATTAATGTCTTGTATCCTGCTTTAGTTTTGAATCAATAAAGGATGTATTAATACAGCATTGTATCTTATTTGTAAATTGTTGGAGCATTTCAGAAACCTTATCAATAGCTGTATCACAAAAAAAAGGTTGAGCTATAAATGAATTGTAGAGTTTGTCAACAGAATGTATCTTTTTTACTTCGCTTATTGAAGAAATATTTTTTGTATCATCAGTAGAATCATAAAAGATAATAATATTTGGATTTATTATATCAGTTTCTGGATCATTATTCCAGCCACTATAAATTGGAATACATCCAGAATAGAGAGCTTGAAATAGTTTTTCAGTAACATAGCCGGGACTTATTGAGTTTTCAGGACAAATATTGAATTTATACTGTTGTAAATACACGACCTTATCATTAGAATATCGTTTATGCAATGTTTCGTCATTATGCAATAATATGCCAGGGCAATCAACATGATCTATTTTAATAACTTCGTTGTAAATTTTTGTTTTTATTCCGTTTCTGTCATGACTTGCGATAAGTGAACAAAATTTATTTTTTGGATTTTTTTTCTTAAAATTATTCAATTTTCTTCCAATATCGTCTTTTGTGTCATTTGGCTTGAAATAATATAATAGCCACAAGGGTAAACGAAAATAGTTATCCGTATTAATATAATCAAAACCAAACGATAATGAAACATCATCTATACAATTTGTATTATAATTTTTACGATTAATTTCATAATTTACATTTTTACCAGCATAGAATATTTTACATAAAGCTTTTGATTTTAATATTTTATTTTTTTTTCCAAAGACAGAAAAAAACTGAATTTGCGGTTTATAAGAGTTCACTATTTTATACGGGATATGATAAAGACCAAATTGATCAGATAAAGGTATTAAAAAAAAATCATGGGGTACATCTTGAAAATTTGTAAAACATATTCTTATTGATTTATCAAAAATTGAAATGAACATTTCATACAAAAAAAAAAGAATATTGCTAATAGAACTAAATTTCTTTAAAGTGTACTGCATAATTCCAGAAATACTACTTTTAATTTTATATGTTTTTGAGATTATGAACTTGTATGACTTCAAAAAAAAGACTAACAATTTAGATGTTCCATAGTTTTCAACAATATTCCTATAAGTTGTGTTATGATAATTATTTATTTCTATAATTGTTTCTGCTAAGCTTTCGAAGACATTTTGATGCATGGTCATCATTTCTGCGTAACGTTCATAAGTGGATTGTGATCCGATTCCATTAATATCAAATGCAGAAATATTTGTTTTGATATGTGTAAATTTACTTCTATATTTCCACAATTCTTTTAAGAAAAATTCCCAATCAGATCCAATTGATAAATCTTCGTTATAAAAACCGTGTTCATTAAATAATGAATGTTTTATAAGAGAATTCTGGTGACTTATTGGTGTACTAATTAAATAATTGATGGTTAAAAACTCAGGATATTTAAAAACAACGCCATCTGTTTGTGTTTTGTCGCAGTAATAAATATCTGCTGAAATACAAGTACTTATTTCGTTGAACGCATCATTAAGTATACTTGGTGAAATTATCCAATCCCCGCTGTTCAAAAAAAGGCAAAATTCGCCCAGGGCCTTTCGTATACCCTTATTCATTGCGTTGTAGATACCGGTATCTGGTTCACTGACCCAGTAATGAATTTTCGCTGTAAATTTTTTTAATACCTCAACGCTTCCATCTGTTGAATTGCCATCGATTACTATATATTCAAAATCTGTATAAGTCTGATTAATAACACTTTGAATTGTCTTTTCAAGACCTGCAGCATTATTTTTGTTTATGGTGATTATCGACAGTTTCAAAATTTATATGCGCTAAAGCAGCGAAGTTCTGCGAGCGTCCTTGATCTGTTCTACAACTTCCCGAACTCGCTGTGTCTCACCTTTCTTTGCAATTAGTACTGAAGGAATAGAGCCGTCTTTTCCTGAACGAACCACCACGATCAGATCTTCCACGCCGCAAAGGGCTACAGGTATATCAGAATCTACAAAACAGGATTTTTCGCCTGATAAATATACTTCAGATTCTGTATCCCCTAAGAGCCGAGCGTATTCATCCCAGCTTCCCACGTCAAGCCAATTAAAGCCTGCTGCAACCATAATGGTATGGGTACACTTTTCTGCTATGGCGTAATCAAAGGAAATACTTTGCGCCTTGTTATATGCTTGATTTAATCCCGCCCAATTTTCTAGAACTAATAAACCATCCCTGTCAGCATAAGAGTCTTTTTCGGGAGTAGTCAAGGCGCTAAAGGCATCTGCAATCTTAGGAGCGGAGCGGTTGTATTCAGTTATTAAAAATCGTGAAGAAAAGGCAAACATTCCTGAATTCCAAAAGAAATTTCCATGAGCGATAAATCGTTCTGCCTTTTGTTTGTCCGGTTTTTCCCAAAAAGAAGCGACATTGAATATTCGGGACTGCAGTGATAGAGCTTCTCCAGCCTCAACATATCCATATCCTGTTTCTGGGTAGCGGGGGGGAATCGCAAAGATCGCCAAAGCATTTTGCTCTCCGAATACTGCTGCGGCATCTGCTTTAAAAATTTCTAGCGGCGTAATAATATGATCGCTCGTCAATACTATAATATTCCGGTTAGATGCGGAAGTTCGTTCCACATAAACAATTCCGCAGGCAATGGCGGCAGCGGTATTTTTTGCTTCCGGTTCCGGGATAAGCACCATACGTTTGAGATCAATAGCGTTCAGTTTTTTGGCGGCTAAAATAATATGCGACACA
The DNA here is from genome assembly GCA_031254385.1 of Treponema sp. The sequence continues at coordinate 54,773 of JAIRUO010000011.1, forward strand.
TGGTTTTTACCAGCAATGACAATGACACGCCCTGATTGATTGATGATCGCAAAAGCCCTTTCAATGGCCGCATCAAAAAAAGTAAAATCAGAGTGATTTTTTATAGGAAGGAATTGCTTGGGCTTTGAAGAATTGCTGGCCGGCCAAAGTCGTGTCCCTGAGCCTCCTGCCATTATAATACATTCATCATACATAATACTGTCCTTATTTATTTAACTTGATTGTTTAAAAAATCTGAGTATGTCTTGGCAATTCCATCTTTAAGATCGGTTCTTGCCTTCCAGCCCATGAAGGTCAATTTACTAATATCAAGAAGCTTGCGTGGCGTTCCATTTGGCTTACTAGTATCCCATTTTATACTGCAATCTATGCCTGGCTTGTCAGCATAGATAATTTGCCTTATTAGATCCGCCAATTCTATTATTGAGAGGTCATAACCTGTACCTATATTTATAAATTCGCCAATTTCAGAAGCGTTTTTTTCTTGCATTAAAAAGAAAAGGGCTTCTGCCAAATCGTCGCTGTAAAGGAATTCCCTAAATGGCGAACCGTCCCCCCATAGCGTTACTTCGTTGGTCATGGCGATCTTTGCGTCATGGAATTTTTTGATCAGTACCGGAAATACATGTCCGTTTTCTGTATCGTAGGTATCCTCTTGGCCATAAAGATTGGTGGGCATTACAGAAATAAAATTAGTTCCGTATTGTTTATTATAAGCTGAACATAATTTTATTACCGCTATTTTTGCAACAGCATAAGCGTCATTGGTAGCTTCCAAGGGCCCTGATAAAAGATATTCTTCTTTAAGCGGCTGCGGGGCATCCCTTGGATATATGCAGGAGGACCCCAGGTTTAATAGTTTTTTAACGCCATTTTTATATGCCGCATTAACAACATTAAAGCCTATCATCATATTTTGGTAAATAAAATCGGCAGGGTAGTGTGAATTAGCTCCTATTCCGCCAACTTTTGCAGCGGCCAGGAAAACATAATCAGGCTTAGTTTCGGCAAAAAAATGTACAACCGCGCTTTGATCAAGCAAGTCTAGTTCTTTATGAGTTTTAGTTATTATATTCTCGTAGCCTTCCAGTTTGAGTTTTCGCATAATTGCGCTTCCCACAAGCCCGTTATGGCCGGCTACATAAATTTTATCGTTTTTATTCATAGTAATTTTTGACCGCATAACCGCCGTTTTTTAAATACACTTCTTTTTCTGCCAGTTTAAGATCGTTTTTGACCATCATTTTGACCAATTCTGGGAGTTGCACTTTGGGCTTCCAGCCAAGGCAGGAAAATGCTTTTGACGGATCTCCGATAAGAAGTTCGACTTCTGCAGGGCGGAAATAGCGCGGATCAATTTCTACAAGAGTCTTTCCCGTATTGGTATCAATCCCTTTTTCGGCTATTCCTTTGCCCTGCCATGTTATCTTAATTCCGGCTTCCATAAAAGCCATGCTGATAAAATCCCGGACAGTGGTAGTA